>JAGLWJ010000735.1 GCA_023133475.1 Phycisphaerae bacterium
AACCACGCGGAACTGTTTGGGGTCCAGCCGGGCGAGTTGATCCCCGGCAGCCCCCTACGCGGTGGAAGAGCCGTTCAACCGCTCATGTATGATTGCGAGACCGGCGAATATAAGTTTATGCTCTTTTACTATTCCCAGCACAAAGACCAGGTGCCGGTCTATGCGTCCGAGCTGCGTCTGCTGGTGCTCAACAAGCCCGGCTACCCTTTGGTGCAGGCGGCTTCGACCCTGCGCGATTTGGGCAAGTTCTCCGTCACGGGCACCACTTGGGCTCAGCGCTTCGACCCTGCGGAAAAAGCCCACACCGGCATGAGCACCTTTAGCAAACTCGAAGCGGTGATCTGGGCGGGCACGGCGGGCTTGCCGGCTGACCCGGTTTCGGCGGTGACGTTCATCGGCGAGAAAGGCCGCCCTGATCTGGGGCCTTACGAGAAGTGGCGGTTCGTCTGCGACGCCCGGACCGGCGAAATCCTCCATCGGGAGAGCCTCATCATTTTTGAGGACGTCACCGGAAACGTCAGCGGCATGGTTACCGAAGGCCCCAAGTCCGAGCAGTGTGCCGATGAAGTAGTCACCGCCCTGCCCTATGCCTATGTCAACATCACCGGCGGCAACAGCACTTATGCCGACGAAAATGGGAACTTCACCATCGCCAACGACGGCGTCACCGAAGTCACGGTCGAGTCTCCGCTCCGCGGCCTATACTTCCGAGTGTACAACCAGGCCGGCAGCGATGAGTTGCTTACCACCTCGGTGACCCCGCCGGCTGCCGCCGACTTCCTGCACAACTCCCCCAACAACAGCGAGCACGTCCGTGCCCAGGTCAACGGGTACGCCAATGCCAACGAGGTCCGCGACTTCGCACTGTGCTACAACCCAAACTATCCGGTGATCCATAGCCAGACGAATTTCACCATTCGGGTCAACCGCACCGACAGCTACTGTCCCGGAAACGCCTGGTATGACGGCTCTTCGCTGAACTTCTGCGCGTCCGGCACCAGCGCCGTCGGCGATCACCCCAATACATCCTTTGCCAGCGTGGGCCATCACGAATATGGGCACCATCTGATCCAATGTAGTGGTAGCGGGCAGGGTCAATACGGCGAAGGGATGGCTGACTCCGTCGCCATGCTGATTGCCGACGATCCGGGGCTGGGGTACGGCTTCTTCTGGGACCAGTGCAATACGCCGCTCCGCAACGCGGACAACACCTATCAATATCCCTGCACCGGCGACATTCACGATTGTGGCCAATTGCTCTCCGGCTCTATTTGGAGCACACGCAACGAATTGGCGGTCACCTATCCCGAAGACTACCTCGACATTATCTCGAATCTGACCATCAACAGCATCCTGCTGCACAGCGGAGAGGAGATCACGCCACAAATCACCATCGACTTCCTTACCCTGGACGACACTGATGGTGACATCTACAACGGCACTCCGCACGCGGTGGAGATTTGTGCCGGTTTTGGCGACCACAACATGGATTGCCCCGAGATCACCTTTGACCCGATCGGATTCGAGTACCCCGACGGGCGCCCGGAGATGGCCACTCCGGGCGTGGCGACGACTTTCCGCGTGCATGTGATTGCGGTTTCCGGAACACCCGTGTCGGGCACCGGGCAATTGCACTACTGCCTGGACCAGGGCTCGTGGGTAACACAGGGCATGACCGAGACAGCCCCCAATGAGTATGAAGCCGTCCTGCCCGCAGCCTACTGCGGCAGCGGATTTGAGTGGTACGTCAGTGCGGAGGCGGTCGCCCACGGGA
>JAGLWJ010000736.1 GCA_023133475.1 Phycisphaerae bacterium
CCTTGCTGAGGAGTTCGGGACGGCGAGCCGGGCGGTCTCCATCCTTGAGGACATCGGATTCCTCAAGCGGACCATCGAGGCGATGGAGCAGTTTACCAAGCCGCTGCCGGTTCAGCGTCATCCCGAAGACCTTCAACAGATGATTCAGCAAGCCATCGAGAAGGCTCGGGAAGGCGTGATCCAACAGCGTCACGATCCCTCAGCCGTGGAAGTTGTGATAGCAGCCGCGCCGGCCATTCGACTGCGGGTGTCTCGTCGCCTGATTGTGTTTGCGCTGACGAACGTGATCCAGAACGCCATCGAGTGTTTCGCCGACCGCGAGGTAGACTCGCTGCGGGCTGGGCGTATCGATGTGCAGGTGGTCGTGGACGGCTACGAGACGCGGATTCTCGTCATCGATGATGGCCCGGGAAACGAGCCGGAGGTACTCAAGGAACTGACCTCCTTCGCACCCACCGGGCCGAACAAGGCCAAGCGTAACAGTTCGGGCTGGGGCCTTAGCCTGGTGCATAAGTACGTCACTGCTCACGGCGGGTTGGTGATCATCAACAGCGAGATGAACCAGGGCACAACCGTGGTGGTCACACTGCCCATGCGGGATTCAGCCGGGAGGGATGACGAATGAAAGTACTCGTGGTTGAAGATGACCGAAAGATCAAGATCGAAACCATCGATGATTGCCTGGAATCCCTGGGCCACGTCAGTGACTGGGCGACGAACCAGCAAGAGGCCAACGGCCTGCTGGTCGCCAACGAATACGATCTGATTCTGCTGGACCTACAAATTCCATCGAGGCCGGGTGGCAAAGACTCGCCTGAGTTCGGGAAGAATCTTCTGCGACAGATTCACGCGCGCAAGGGCCAGGGCATAGTGCCAGTGATCATTATGACCGCCTACCACCAGCAGTGCGTGGACATGCTGACCGACCTGCAGGAAATTGGCGTAAACGGCAGCATTTCCAAGCCGTTCCCGACATCAGGGCGAACACTTGCCGTGGTGATCGAGGAAGTGATGGCTAAGCACCGTTGGTTTAGGCAAGCGAACAAGGCGAAGGACCAGACCGAGTTGCTCACGACGTTTGACGGCGGCGTGTTGGCCTATCACCCGCGCCGCATTGAGCTGTGCGGCGAGACCATCGCTGAGAAGAGCCGAAGGGGGTATGCCTGGCAGATTCTACATGTGCTCCGTGAAACGAACGACAAAGGCAAGTATATCCACCGGGGCAGCCGACACTTGGCACCCAAGCTCGACCCTGAGCCAATGCAGAACACGCTGATCCGGTCGATCTGTTCACTGCGATCCCGCATCCGAAAACTCATGCGGAATCGCCTTGGACAGGATTGCGGCCAAGAGGACATCATTGGCAATGACGATCATGGCTACCACCTGCGTGACTGGCTCATCACCGAGGTGTACGACGAGGCGGGAACGCTGGTCGGTGGGGGAAACGGCGCGGGCAAGTCGGCCCACGCGAAACAAGGCGGCGAGCCCGCCCAGCAATTCAGCGAGAAACAGCGATGGGTGCTGGCCCAATTGGCGTCGGAAGTGAAACTGACTCGTCGTGACGTTGAGATGGAGTTCGGCATTAGCGAACGCACGGCCAAACGGGTGCTCGGCGAGTTGTCGAGGGCAGGCATGATCGAGTTCGACCGGTCGGAAAGCCCTGGGTTCTACCGGCTGAGGTGAACTGGCCTTCTGATGATCTAGGTTGGTATGTAACCGCCTTTCTGCACATGAACACTTGTCGTGTTACAGTGCAAATCAAGTGTTATTTACATCCTGTTGATCTCGTTCTCCAACGCCGAGAGTTGATCAAGGATTTTGTCGAAGGAAGGAGCCTTGGCGAAGAACATCGCACGCATGTCTTGCGTAAGTCCATGTTCATCACCTCATGGTGTCACAAAAATTACCCTATTTTTTGTGACAGTACAAGACCGAATTCTCCGTCGCATTCCGCATGACACCGGTGCCATGCAGCCCGCCTAACGGTGCAGTGTCATTGCGGTGTCATTGCGGTGCCATTGCGGTGCCAACGTGCGAAGATCGCACTTCTGCCGCCAGCGAAAAAACAGGCGTCAAGGCCGCTCGATAGACGAGTGGTTTCTGTGAGTGATCTTCATGCAGAGCACATAGCACCCTGGCCCGGGAGTACGCTGGAATTTAATCATATCTCGCTCGGTCAATATTCCCAGAATCCGCTTAGCGTGTCGCACGCTGTAGCCGAATTCCTCCATCACGTGTTTGCGTGTCAATTTCACCCCCAGGCCCAACTGGGTGAGTATCCAGTAGTGGCGGTCGGTCAGCGGCTCTTGCTTCTCGGCATGAGCCATATCTACAACGCTGGCCATCGTGTCAGTTGGCGGTGGATACTCGTGATGTGTCAGCTCGGTGTGGTCAATCTCAGATTCGATCCAGTTCAGGATTTCGAGCAGGTGGGTTCGGACCTGTCGGACTTGGTGCCTGAGCACCTGCTTGCGATTCTCATCGGTCATAGCGAATGGCTCCTTTCTCGTGCCTCGTAGTCCATACCGACAGGAAGCCATTAGTTCGCAAACCAATCAAGCTCTTTGTTCGCAGATTGGTGAGAATTATTACCGGCTGAAGTGACGAGAGAGCAGGCGTGTTGGAAGCCTCACCCGGTCTTTTAACATGCGCATAACATGGAAAATGGCCATCATGATTTTGGCACCGATCAAATGCCAATTTGTTCGCAGTGCCATCGCAGTGCCATCG
>JAGLWJ010000737.1 GCA_023133475.1 Phycisphaerae bacterium
CCCGCGGCGAGGCTTTGGTGGTTGTTTCAGGCGTATTGGCGCGAGCCTTGTCCGTGTCACACGTCGATCAGTACCGCGACCGTGAGGGAGCGGCCCTACTCGGATTAGCCACTCCCTTACGGTCGTGCCGGGTGGCCCCGACAAACTCAAGAGTGGCGTGCACGAACTTATTTGTGCGTGGTTGTGCCATCACGATCATATGTGCCGAACATGTTGAACGCCAGATAACCGCCACATTCGTCAAAGATATTTTGCACAGAAAGCAATCGCGTCGCATGACCCGCTTCACCACAGGAGGCTCGTAGTTGATAACCTACTGTGGTGCATGAGATTGCGCTCACCATCTCAGCCACGCGGGATTGCTGTTGACGAAAAATACATTGTACCCTAGTATATTGAGTCGTAGCTATTGGCGAAAGTGAGTTGTCCGAGAGGGCTTGGCATGAGAGCTTCACTCAGCATGGAAAACCAGATCGTTGCTGCGATTCGCCGGATCATGCGGGCCATCGACCTGCACTCGCGGCGTCTCGCCGAGGAGCACGGGCTCACGGGACCGCAGCTCGCCACGCTGCAAGCGGCGGCCTACCTGGGCGAGGCTTCGACCGGGGCACTGGCCCGAGCGGTCCACCTCAGCGGGCCAACCGTGACAGGTATCCTCGATCGGATGGCCAAGAGAGGGTTGGTCGAGCGAACCCGGAACGGGCAGGATCGGCGTAGCGTTACGGTTACCCTCACCCGCAGTGGGCGCGAAGTCCTGGCGGTAGCTCCTTCGCTCCTGCAAGACCGGTTTCGCCATGAACTGGCGAAGGTGGAGGATTGGGAACAAACCATGATTCTGGCGATGCTGCAGCGAATCGCAGCGATGATGGATGCGGAGTCCCTCGATGCCTCGCCGGTGCTGGTGCACGGGCCAGTGGATGCGAGCAGCCAGAGGTCAGAACTCTCGACGTTCCCGACGAAGCCCGCTGCCAAACCCGGCGATTCAGAGACGATTCCTGAGCCAATACCAACATTGCCCTGAAGAACCGATAAGGAGTATTTTGTATGACCGTGGCGACGAACAAGTGTATCGAACAACGAAGGGCCTTACACAACGACCTCCGAATTGCACTGCCTCCGGCGAATCTCTCGTTCGATCAGGATGAGGAGTGGTGCGTGGTCTGCATGAACGGTGAATGGCGTGAGATTCGCCTGCATGACTACGACGAGCTCTTCGCCGTGCCGGGGCTCTATGAGCGTCTCCTTTCCGACATCCTCAAGTGCGACTCTCCCGCCAGGATCCGGGAACTTTTAGAAGCGGAGTTGGTTGCTGGTGGTCAGCAGGCAAGTGCGTTGCGTGTACTTGACCTCGGCGCCGGAAACGGCATGGTTGGTGAAGAACTCGCCGAGATGGGCGTCAAGTTCATAGTCGGCGTGGATATCATAGAGGCTGCCGCCGAAGCCACACAGCGGGATCGCCCGGGCATCTATGCAGACTACCATATCGTGAATATGACGCAGTTGAAGCAAAACGATCGATGTGAGCTTGTGGAGTGCAGGTTCAACTGCCTGACTTGCGTTGCGGCTCTTGGTTTTGGGGACATCCCCACCGAGGCGTTCGCCAACGCCTACAACCTGATCGAACCGGGTGGTTGGATCGCCTTCAACATCAAGGCAGATTTTCTACATCCGAGCGATGACACAGGATTCGCACGCTTCATCCGGTCGATAATAGCCGACAAAACGCTCGAAATCAGCAACACCCAGCACTATCAGCACCGCATCGGGACCAACCACCAGCCCATTCAATACGTCGCAATTGTCGGAAACAAACGGCGCGACGTCAGCGAAGACATGTTGCCCTGATGCGGCACCTTCTGCCTCTGGAAGGGAAGCTGAAATCGGTTCTTGCAGACGATTCAATCTGTGATGGGTGGCCAGGGCAAGTAGATGGGTGACACGGGCAAGGACCGCCGCTGGACGACGTTCATTTTGCGATGGCGTTACTTGGCGGTCTTTGCCCGTGCTGGGCGTTGGAAGCTCTGTGAGCACCGTGGCCCAGGCCACCCGCCCGAGGGATGTCGGGTCTGCGGACCCGACCTACGGAACTGAAGGTGGAATGTGCCCTCTTTTCGGGCAAACTCAGCGACGTTTGGATTTGCGCTTGCGCTCCCAGGGTGGAGTTCTGGCCTCTTTGACCCTCAACCCCAGCCAAACAAAGAACACCATCGCAATCATCAGCAGACCCATGCCAAGGATCTGAACAAAGCCGGGCAACTCCAGAATTCCACTGGGGCTATTATCTGCTTCCCCTCCATCTTCCTGGTCCAGGGACTTCATGGCCGACGACAACCAGAACAAACCTCCCGCCACCAGAACACACAAAATACCGGCGGCGGCAATCTTCCAGATAGGCCAACGCTTGGATCGCTTGCTCATGATCTAAGGCCTCACTAAGCCAACACTGTCCCCAAGTCGGGTTTCACCTCCGTGGTGACTGCAAACTTAACCTGTAACCGTTCACGGTTTTTTCTGCAAATCCTCTAAGCGTTCCCGAACGGTATCAGTAGACACATGCTGGGAAGGGTTTTGTCATTTCATCAGGCCAACCATCGCGCTAGGCCCGGCATTTAT
>JAGLWJ010000738.1 GCA_023133475.1 Phycisphaerae bacterium
CATGGCAAAGAAGAAAACCAGCCGACCACGGTCAAAATCGCTGCAACGAGCATATGACCACTACATCGGTGACGACCCTGAACTACAAGCAATTTACGAAGAGACGCTTGCGAATTCCGAAGTTGCTCAAAAGATTTATGACATTCGCACCGTTGCGGGACTATCGCAACGAGCACTTGCCAAACTCGTCGGGACAACGGCGTCTGTGATCTGCCAGCTTGAAGATGCCGATTATCAGGGGCACTCGCTCTCGATGCTTCGTCGCATCGCAGCCGCCCTCGACAAACGGATCGAAATCCGCTTTGTACCACTCAAGCGTAAACCCCAGCCTGCTTTGTAATGCTTCCGCCGGATGAACCTATTTTGTGGCATTAGGCGGGTGGCCCATCGCTTTAGCGGTGGGCCACCCACCAGGTTCCATTTCTGCCGAGCGGTATCATTGCTACCTTATTTAAGAATCGTTCCACTAAGGAAACAACACCTCCCACGGGGTGGTGCCCACCGCGGTCACCGGGGCGCCGACAACCCCACGATCAGTAACCGCAAAAACGTTGCCGTTCATGAACACCCCGCGGGTGAAGCTGTTGTAATAATAACCTTCGCCCATCACAGTGCTCATCTGCCCCAAAGCCTCAAAGCCATCCTCCGGTGTGACTCGATATACGTACAACCCGTTAAAAGACTCCTCCGAAACCGGGTTTTGAGCAACCGGCTCCGGTGTAGGCGCCGGCTCGGTGTCAGTGTCAATGCCAGCATCGGCTACTGCGGTTTCCGGCTCGTCGGGGACTGTCACGACACCATCCCACGCCGGCCAACCGTATGCGTATTCCCATATCTCCACCGGAAGGGCCAGCAGGTCCTGGGCTGCAAAGTAGGTCAGCGCCTTGGGGTTGTAAAGGGCTTCGGACCAGGCATCCGGGTTGCCGATCTGCTCGGTAAATGCCAGTTGCGGGTTGGCCAAATCGCTGATGTCGAAGATGGACAACTGGATGCCTTGCTCAAAGACAAAAGACCCGTTCATCACCGTGTTGCGCCCGACGGTCAACAGGTGGTTCTCACCCATCTCGATTATGAACGTGCTGTATCCGGGCACCTTCAACTCGCCAACAACCTGCGGATTGGCTGGATCGGAAAGGTCCAGCGTAAACAGCGGATCGATCTGCTCGAAGGTGACCAGATAACCCCGAGGCCCCGAGAAACGCGCGGAGTAGATTTGCTCGGTCGGAGCCAGATTCTCTGCCCGCCCGACGATGGCCAGTTCGTCGGCTTCTTGTGCCAGCACATAGACGTTGTTAGTGGAAGGCTCCTCGCCGAACATCCCACTGCGGTCCACAGTGGTGGCGACCCGCAGGTAGCCCTGGTACTCACTCATCGAGTACTGGTTCAGGATGCGCCCTGGCACCACCCCGACCGCCACCAGCTCGGGGCCTGCATCGTTGAAGGCGAATTTGTAGATGTCCGAAGTCTGGCGCACACTTCCGAAGAAGTCGTAGTTTGAATCGGTCAGGTAAAGCGCCTCGGTCGAGGCGTAGATGTTGCCCGGATAAGCCACCACCCCCACGGAACCAAATGCTGTCGGATCGTTGATGTTCAGGCTGATCACCGTTGTCATCCCATACCCGTCAGCGTCAATCGGATAGTAGAAGTCGGGCCAATCGACCGTGTTTCCGCTTACCGGATCGCTACCGTCCTCGGCAACCTCGTAATCGGGCAGAATGTCATCCGCGTCGACCTCTGCCACTGCGGTTTCGCCTTCCCGATACGCGATCACCGGCTCGAAGAAATCGGGGTAATTGACCAGCACCAAGTGTAGGTCTGCCCCGATCATCCGGCTCGAGCTCAGTGTGCCCTCGAACCAACTGGTGGATTGGATGGTGGGATTGGACCGATCCGATACATCGATCACCGTTACCTGCACCCGAGGAGGCTCGAAAACCGGTGCCGGGAGGGACTCCTGGGCAACCATCGGCATCGCACCGCCACGATAGATGCCACTTTGCAACGTCAAAGCCACCACCCTATCCTCCAACAGGTACAAGTCTCGCCCGTACCCTTCCAATGCCGTGCTGGAAAGTTCCTGGAGGGCTTCGCCGGGGTCTGCCTGCACGATACGCAAGGTGGAATCAGCCAGCACATAGATGTACTGCCCATCGTTCTTGATGATGTCAGACTCCTGCACCCCTTCTTCCTGCTCGGTGGTGGTCGAAAAATCATCCCACGTTCCACCGCCGCTATCGCTGACTTCCCCTTCGGCAGCGGGCGTAGCTGGAGCCGCGTCGGCACCAGCCTGTGGAGCCATGTCGCTATCGAATGTGACGTTGTTTGCACCGCCGCCCAACCCGCCTCGTGTGCCGTAACGTTGGTCGGTGGACACTTGTTCGGTGAAATACTCTTGAAATTCCTCCTCTGACTCGAACTGCTTCAAGCCCACCTGGCCGGTATCGGTTGGCGGTTTCGACGAGGAGTTGCTGTCCGCGTTCGCATTGGTGTTCGCCCCATCGGGGTCAGGCCATCCCGTGGCCTGATAGAACGCATCACAACCACAGATCAATACCAGAATCAGCGTTGCACATCCCAGTGCCCTATTCATTTGGAATCTCCTAATTAGTTGGGTTTCTCTTCCACCACAGAATGTAGGGCGAGTTCCACCCGCCACTCCCCGCGTGAGAATC
>JAGLWJ010000739.1 GCA_023133475.1 Phycisphaerae bacterium
GAGAAGAAGGAAGGGAGTGCACCCAACGACAGTGTCTCCCAATCCCCCCATTTTCCATTTTTCATTTTCAATTTTCCATTTTCTCCAGATGCGATTGCCCTGGTCCTTCGGACTGGTAGAACCCGCCCTGCTTGAAAAGCAATGGTTTTGGTATTATGATTCCTGTCTGGGGTTCAGGGGAAAGGGGTAGTGGGGTGGTTCGGTGTTCTCATCTAAAAGGTTATCTTTGAAAAGGAGGAAACCGCAATGAAAAAGGTCTTGACACTTTTGGTTCTTGTTTTGTCGGTGCAGTTGATGCTGTGCGAACGATCGCAAGCAAATTGCACCATCGGTGTTGCACACGAGAGTGTTGCAAGCGACTCGCGCCCTCTGCTCTGGAAGTCGCGGATGTGGTCCGGGGACAACCTGGTGGTGCATATCTCAGGCCCCGAGTACGACTACATCGGCGTAAAGAGCATGGGTGCCACTTACACCATGATGGGCTTGAATTCCACCGGCTTGTGCACGGGGAACTCTTACGTGAGTCGCGGTAATGGTTCCTTCATGGAACACATTCTGGGTAACTTCAGCACTGTGGAGCAGGTCCGCGAGTACATCGCCGAGCTACTCAGCACAGGCCAACTCGACGCTTCGGGGTGTTTCCCGTTCATAGACGCCGCCGGGAACGCGACCATGTTCGAGATCAACAATTCGAATTGGGTCATCGAATATGACACGTTGGACCCGGACCGTATCTTGCAGGGCATGTACGGCTGGGTGGTCCGCGCGAATGAGTGGCACCAGAATGCGGACGGCACCGACGACCCGATTACCACCGGGCGTTACTATAGCGGCATCTTCAACATTGGCGGGCTCATTGACGAGAATCTGCTTTCCGCCGAAACCATCATGCAGGGCAACAACGGTGCCGACGGGTACGAGTTCATGCGTTACGGCCCATACCGGCCGCTGGCCACCATTGCTCAGCCGACCGTTTGTTCTTCGATGATCGTGCACGGAGTGGCCCCACGCGAGAATCCTGTGCTGTCTACCATGTGGACGGCTTTAGGTCAGGCCAACTATGCCATCGCGGTGCCCACCTGGGTGCACGTATCCGAGATACCGCCGTGCCTGGGCAACGGGGACATGGCGGTTGTGGTGAACTTGCTCGAGTACGTGGGCAACGAAACGGTCACCCAGGCGAGTGTGTTCCCCGTGGAGGCACACCTGTTTGATGAAGTGGCGGAGCTGATGACCCGTTGGCGCAGGTCGCCGAGTTTGGCGTTGCGTGACATGGGGCGTGTGGAGACCCGTATGGCCGACGACGCCTACAGCCTGCTGTATTGCCTCGCCCATGTTCAGCCGGACAACCAGGCACCGACAGTCACCATCCGCATCTCGCCGCAAAGCAAGTGCTATGTGCAGTTGATGGGCGATGGCATTGCCATTGACAACTTAAGTGTCTTTTTGCCGCCTTCGTATAAGTATGAGGACGATTTCAGCACCACTAAGGCGGAGAAGGACAGCTACGATCATTCGGCATTCTGGCCGGAGATGGCCTTTCCCCCGCCATACCCGTATCTGTTCTACACCCACGCTGTTCAACCATCAGGTGCGTTGGCGTTTGTTGACTATGATAATGTGTATGCTCACCTTGCTTACTGTTTCCCGCTGCACCATCTCACCTCGGTGACGGACAGTCTTCATCCGAGACGCGGCATAATGAAGCTGGAGGTGTTTGACTTGGGCGACGGCTATGGCGCCTACAGCCTTTCCGGTGACGGCGTGCATTGGACGCTGCCGATGCCTTTGGAGTTTGGTGCTCAGGCGATTACGCTCGATCCTGGAGCAGGCTACTCCTATCGCTTTGTGGCGACGGCGGAGGATGAAGACGGCACCATCGAGGAATACCTCTGGGACTTTGGCGACGGCGAAACCGCGTCTGGTGTGTCAGCCTGGCACACGTATGACGCCCCGGGATGGTATCTTGTCTCATGCACGGTTACGGACGACGACGGTGTGAGCATCACCGACTGGCGCTACTTATACGTGCGTCGGTGGATCGCCCACGAGATTTATCCCCATGAGGTGGCCACTGGCGGTGGCGGATAGTAGTTCTATTGGGGAGGCTGTTCCCCTCACGGTCGCGGTGGGTGTCGCGGCAAGAACGCCGATTGCCCGGCACCCACCGTTCGACCAACCACAACGGCGGGTGAAACCCGCCCTACTGACAGAATGGAAAATGGAAAATGGAA
>JAGLWJ010000074.1 GCA_023133475.1 Phycisphaerae bacterium
GTGGTGGAAGTGCGGGCAAGCGTGGTGGTGGTGGCAGGATCAAGGTTTTCGGTGGAAGCATCGAGTTCACGGGGACCACTGCGGTCCTGGCGGGTATCGGAGGAAGCGGAGCGGAAAACGGCACCGTGTGCCTCTCGTCGTCGGGCGATGTCTCCCCCGACTGCAACAGCAATGGGATTCTCGATCAGTGCGATATCGATTGTGGAGAGACAGGCGGTCTCTGTGACGTGCCTGGTTGTGGTGCCAGCCTGGACTGCAACACCAACGGGATACCCGATGACTGCGAGGTGCCGCCAATCGGCGATGGGCCGGACTGCAACACCAACGGCATCCCGGACGAGTGTGATCCCGACAGCGATAGCGATGGGGTCCCCGATGACTGCGACAACTGCCCGAACGACCACAACCCCGAGCAGACGGACAGCGACGGCGATGGTATGGGCGATGCCTGCGACTCGTGCAACGGATGCTTGATCGACGAAATGTGCACCAGCAACGGCGTTCCGAACCCGGCTAATGAGTGTCAGTATTGTGATATAGCCCAGAGCACCACCTCCTGGACCAATCGGTCGAGTGGTTATGCCTGCGGCGATCAGGGCGACACCGTTTGCGACAACCCCAATACCTGCGACGGGGATGGCATTTGCCTGCCCAACCACGCGGATGACGGGACCCCGTGCGATGACGGGCTGTTCTGCAATGGCGAAGAGACCGGCTGCCAGAGCGGCATCTGCCAGGACGGTGCCGACCCGTGCGTGGACCAAGCGCACTGCGACGAGGACGCCGATCAGTGCAAGTCACTGGTGATCTTCGTGAAGGCATCGGCCACGGGGGCCAACGACGGCACGAGTTGGGCCGACGCCTACACCCATCCGCAAGTTGCCATGTCCGCAGCCGTTTCGGGCGATGAAATCTGGGTGGCGGCCGGGACGTACAGACCCACGGGGATGCACTACTACACGCTCAACCTCATCAGTGGCATAGGCGTCTACGGTGGATTCGCCGGGACCGAAACCCAACGCGACCAGCGTGACTGGGCCGCCAACGTGACCATCCTCAGCGGCGACTACTTGGGCGACGACAATGGCTTCGACAATGATCACGATAATAGCTACCACGTAATCTACTTCTTCTATACTGCCGTCCTCGACGGGTTCACCGTCACCGGCGGACGCGCTCGCATGGACTATGACTACGAGCCCTACGGTGGCGGAATGCTCTGTTTGGGGTGCGGCAGCAGCCCGACGGTGACCAACTGCACCTTCACCGAAAACTGGGCCACCGATCGCGGCGGCGCAATATGTGTCATCGGTTCCAACCCGACGCTAACAAACTGCACCTTCACTGGAAACTACAGCGGCAGCGGCGGCGGAATCTTCCTCGGCATCGACACGCACTACGATTGTGATACCTACCCGACGCTGATAGGCTGCACCTTCACCGGAAACTCCGGCATCACCGGCAGCGGAGTTTACTGCGGCCGCATATCCGGCTCTGACAATGTATCCCCGACACTGATAGACTGCACATTCACTGGAAACTCCAGCAGCAGCGCCGGTGGCGGAATGTACTGCGGCAGTGGCAATGGCAACTCGACGCTGATAAACTGCGTCTTCACAGAAAACTCAGCCACCTCCTACGGCGGTGGAATGCACAACAGCGGTGGCAGCTCGACACTGATAAATTGCATCTTATCGGGAAACTCAGCCACCTCCTATGGTGGTGGAATACACAACAGCGGTGGCAGTTCGACGCTGACGAACTGTGCATTCTCCGGAAATTCCGCCGGTAGCGGCGGCGGGATACGCTGCGACAACGGCACCGTATCGCTGGAAAACACCATCGTCTGGGGCAACACGGGAGCCCCGGTTATCGAGCACATTGGGGGCTCCATAACTGCTGTCTACAGTTGCGTTGAAGGCGGTTGGTCCGGGTCCGGCAACATTAGTGATGACCCGTTGTTCGTGGACGCCGATGGGCCCGACGGCATCTTCGGGAACGAGGACGACGACTTGCATCTCCAGCCCGGCACGCCTTGCGTCGACACCGGTGAGTCATGGTACCTGCCCAACGACACGAACGATCTTGACGGCGATGGGAATACATACGAATGGATCCCCTTCGACTTCGACGGCAACGACCGTGTGGTTCGTTCGCAAGTGGACATGGGGCCTTATGAAATGCAGCTATGGCATGTCGATGACGATGCTCTTCCCGGCGGCGACGGGGCGCGTTGGGGAACAGCCTTCGACAATTTGCACGATGCCCTGGCCGTTGCAAGGCCAGGCGACGAAATCTGGGTGGCCGACGGAACCTACAAGCCCGCGGGTGCGGGTGGCGACCGGGCCGCCACCTTCCAACTCATCAACAGCGTAGGCATCTACGGCGGGTTCGCCGGCACGGAAACCGAACGTGACCAACGCGACGGAGCTAACGCCACAACCATCCTCAGCGGCGACCTCAACGGCGACGATGGGCCGGGCTTCACCAATAATGGCGAGAACAGCTACCATGTCGTGACCGGCAGCGGCACGGACGAAACCGCCGTCCTCGACAGGTTCACCATCACCAGCGGAAATGCCGACGGCTCTTCGCACACTTATGGCGGCGGGATGTACAACGGCAACGGTAGCCCGACGTTGATAACCTGCACCTTCACCGGAAACTCGGCCAATTCCGTCGGCGGCGGGATGTACAATTCCAGCAGCAACTCGACGCTGACGAACTGTACATTTAGCGGAAACTCATCGGGCAACCAAGGTGGCGGGCTATACCACAACAGCACGTGCAACCTGACGCTGGTAAACTGTACATTCACCGGGAACAGCACCGGCAGCATTGGTGGCGGAATACACAGCGACGGTGGTAGCATAACGCTGACGAACAGCGCATTCACCGGAAACGTAGCCTGCGTCGGTGGTGGAATCTTCAGCGGGGGGAGCAGCGTGACGCTGACAAACTGCACATTTGCCGGAAACTCGGCCATAAGCGGTCCTGGCGGCGGAATCTTCGGCGGGGGGGACTGGGCGATGACAAACTGCATCTTCTGGGGCAACACACACAACTACAGCGGAACGGACGAGGAAGCCCAGATTTTCGGCACCCCCCCCCCGGTGATCAGCCATAGCTGCATCCAAGGGTTGGATACCTTCGCGGGCAACAACAACATTGGCGACGACCCGCTGTTCGTGGATGCCGATGGCCCGGACGACATTGTGGGCACCGAGGACGACGATTTGCATCTCCCGGGCAGTTCGCCTTGCGTCGATGTCGCCGACACTGCCGCCCTGCCGGCCGACACGGCAGACCTCGACGGCGACGGGGATACGGCAGAACCCCTCCCGTTGGACCTTGACGAAAACCCCCGCGTCATCAATTACGTCGTGGACATGGGCGCTTATGAAAACACCACCGGCGGATGCGACGGGTGCTTGATCGACACGGTGTGCTACAGCAACGGCGACCCGAACCCCGCCAACCAATGTCAGTATTGCGACACAGGCCAGAGCACCTCCTCCTGGACCAATCGCTCGAATGGTTATGCCTGCGGTGACCAGAGCAATACCGGCTGCGACAACCCCAATACCTGCGACGGCAACGGAACATGCCTGGACAACTTCGAGCCGGATACCACGGAGTGCCGCGCGGCTGTGGGTGACTGCGACGTGGCGGAGACTTGCGACGGCGTGGGGAATTGCCCGGCCGACGAGTTCCTGCCGATTGACACACCCTGCGGAGACCTGACCAGCAACGGCTGTACCGACCCCGATACGTGCGACGGCACTGGAACCTGCCTGCCCAACGACCAGCCCAACGGAACGATGTGTGATGACGGGCTGTTCTGCAACGAGAACGAGACCTGCACGGACGGCGTCTGCGGAGGCGGCAATGCCAACCTGTGCGACGACAGCCTGGATTGCACCACGGACACTTGCAACGAGGATACGGGCACGTGCGAGCACACAACGAACGCTGGAACCTGCTTGATCGACGAGGTGTGCTACGACGATGGGGCGGTGAACCCGGCCAACGATTGCGAAGAGTGCAACTCCTCACTCGATCAGTTCGACTGGTCCAATCGAACGAACGGCACGGACTGCGACGACGGGCTGTTCTGCAATGAGAACGAGACTTGCACGGACGGTGTCTGCGGAGGCGGCAATGCCAACCTGTGCAACGACGAGCAGGATTGCACGGCCGACATTTGCAACGAGGACACGGATGAGTGCGAGCATGTCTGGAACGCCGATTTGACGCTGAACGTAGCCACCGGCTCGGAGTGCGTCGATACCGATGACACCATAACCGTCACGCTGGACGTAGCCTGTCTACCGGAGGGTGTAAACGGTGTCCAGGCTTTGATCCATTATGACACCAGTTTGATGACGCTGGTGGACATCATTGCCGAGTCGTCGTGGGAGGAGATCGTGGAGCAGGATGCCGATGGTGACATTATATGGGCAGCCTACATCCCCGGCTCGTCGACGGCAACGGGCGGGGTCGTGGCGACGCTGGTGTTCGACCCCATAGCCGAAGGTGCCACGAATGTGACGTTCCAGCCGGACGATCCCCCGTTCTACACTAAGCTGACGCGGTCCGCCGACAGTATGACGATCCTGCCGGATAAGGCAGACTCCGGCGTGATCAGCATCGACGACACGGTAGCCACCGCAAGTAACAACGGCCCGTTCTGTGAAGGCGATACCATCGTGTTGTCCGGCGGGCCGAGCAGCGGCCCCCTGGGACCGTACACCTATGCCTGGGCGGGGCCTGACGGGTTCGGCTCCACCGAGCAGAGCCCGACGATCAGTGACGCCACGTTGGATATGCTAGGGACTTACTATCTGACGGTGACCAACACCAACGGCTGCGAGTTCACCGCCCAGACCGATGTTGAGGTCTACCTGTGCATGGTCGTCAACGTGGAGATCGAAGGCCTGATCGGCGATGATCCGGACGGTTATGGCCCGCCGTCGAGCAACGGGACCGAGATTGATCGTGATGTGACTTTCGTGTTCACCGATTGCGACGGTGCCACCGGCACGCACATCATCCCGATCACCTTTACGGCTGACGTGGGCAACAACAAGGGTGTCGGAAGTGTGAGGTTTGAAGATTTGGATGCCGGCTTCGAGTGGCTTGGCGTCCAGGAAGGCCACACGCTGCGCAAGCGGGTGGCGGTGGACTTTGTGGGTACGTTGGCTGACAGCGTCACGGTGTTCCTGACCTCTGGCGACTTCCACACCGGTATCGTGCTGCAGGATAACCTGGTTGACATCACC
>JAGLWJ010000740.1 GCA_023133475.1 Phycisphaerae bacterium
ATCAGTTCATGGGCGATAGAGCGCCAGGTGGGTTTGCCAAAACCGCGGCTCCTCAGTGGTCGCTGGGTTTGGGCACCGCGAGCGAGGGGATCTTCGGGAACACCGGGCTGAGGTCGGCGGCGGTCACGGAACCGTCGCCGTTTACGTCACACCGCTCCGTGGGGTGCACATCGGGTGTGGGGATCATGCCGAAGATCGGGCTCAAGTCGGCGGCGGTCACCCGCCCGTTGTTGTTCACGTCGCCCACCTGAACCGCATATTGGAGGATGAAGTTATCCGTAGCGGACCAGGCGCCGGTATTGCAAACCGCGATCCAAGTCCCGTCGGTCAGGACCGATCCGTCTTCCGTGATTATCAGCTTCGTGGTATCAGGGTTGCCGAATTCGTCTTCGAGGCTGAAGGTGAAGTTTGCCGATATATCCGCACCGTAGTTTCCTTCGTCCAGCAGTTGCCGGATCAGGATGTCTCCGGGATCGGGTTTCGTGATGTTATTGTCGAATGTCAGCATGACGCCATTACTGGTTGAGTGGCACAGCGTGCTCTGATCCTGCGGGATCGAGTCGATCAGATGCACTTCGCATTCGTCGGGGATGCCGTTGGGCTGGTAGTCTTGGCTGGGGTCATTGGTGATGTCGCAGATGTCCAAGGTGTCATTGATGTTGCAGTCGGAGAGCCCGTGAAAGGTGTATGCCTGGCCCCGGTCGTCGTCGCCGGCCTTGTGCGCCCCGATCACGGCGGTGTAACTGGGGACGCCGGCGATGACGCAACTGGAGACGCCCACGGATTTGCCCAAGCGGTCATGCGCCAGGCCGTCGGAGGCCAATAGGAGGGCTGTGCGACTCATGGAGCTAGGCCAGCCGCCCGTCGGTTTCTTGAACACGCACGCCGAGCCGGAATCATCACCCTTGTTGTCGTCCCCCCATACCCCGACCACGACGATGTCGTCGGTGATGGCTACGGATTTGCCGAACTGGTCATTAGGCGCGCTGCCCCCGCGGCGCAGTTTGCAAGTTCCGGTCATGTTGTGCCAGCCATCTCCCGGCTTTTCGTACAAATACGCCTTTCCAATGTCAAGGTAGTTGTACCCTGGTGCCCCGGCTACGATGGTGTCGCCGGAGATGCTCACCGAATAGCCGAAATCGTCACCCGGCCCTGCCTCGCTGCTCCACAGTTTAGCTTCCTGCGTCCAAACCGAACCGGCACGGCAGAACACATATGCCGAACCGTGCTCCTGGTCATCGTAGCCGTCGTCGAGGTCATCACGAGGTGTCCCGACCACGATGGTGCTGCCGGAGATGCCCACCGAGTGGCCGAACAGGTCACCGTTCTGGCCGTCGTCGGCGATGATCATTTGCTGGCAGTTCCAGTTCGAACCGCTACGTTTGAACACGTACGCAGCGCCGGTGGCGCAATCCCCAAATGACTTCCCATAGGCCCCGATCACGATATAGCTGCCGCTGATGGAAACCGAACAACCGAAGTAGTCACCATTCCCACCGTAGGGTCCGCAGTCGAAAGCGGTGAGCTTGGCTTGCTTAACCCACTCGCCGCCGTCGAAGTGGAACACGTAGGCCGCACCGGCGTTGTCGTAATACTCGATGTCGTCGAACGGCGCTCCGACGACGATGTAATCGCCGTCGATGGAAACCGAAGAGCCGAAGCGGTCGCTATTCGCGGGAGGATCAGGATAGAGGTTCTGTTCGTAAACCCACCTGCTGCCGTTGAAGCGATACACAGACGCCCGGCCGGCGGCGTTGACCAGATAGTCATTGTTCCTCGCACCGACGACAGCCACGTTACCGCTGATGGAAACAGAGCAACCGAAGTCGTCGCCAGCCGCGCCACGTGAGAAACTATTGGACTCCTCCGCCGTGCACTGCGGCCACCTCCCCACGTCCGCGTACCCATTGGCAACCACCACCATCGCCCCTACTGCCAATACCAAAGCGATTGGGACCGTTCTTGAGAACCTCATGTCATCTGTTCCTTTCACTTCCATGTCTGCCCAATGAACATAACTTGAACCCATGCGAAGTCATTTCCGATTATCGCGGTCTCCCTCATTCATCGATTTGGGCATAACCGAGCAGCGGAATCATTCGTGCGTTCATCTCGACGGCACGCCCCTTGTTGCTCTCCAGTTCTCCTTCCCAGGCGTTTCTTTATCCGTGCTACGCGCCGGGTTGTTCGGTGAATTCTCTCGAAAAAACGTCTCCTCGGCCAAATTTTCAAATTTTCATTTTCCCTGCGTGCTCCGCGGTGAATCCTCCACGCTCCCCTTCGGGTCGCCGCTAAACGCCGCAGATGGTCGCCGCTAATCACCCCGGCGTCGTTGCGAGCGTCCATATTCTCAATTCTCCATTCTCAATT
>JAGLWJ010000741.1 GCA_023133475.1 Phycisphaerae bacterium
GTCGGTCGTTGTAGCGGTAGTCCTTGGCATAGTTGATGGGAAGGCGCACCTGAGCCACGATCGGGCCGGCGTCCACCGCTTCGCTGTCGATCACATGGCAGGTGACCCCCATCAACGCATGCCGGGCAAGAATTGCACAAGGCAGCGGATGGCGCCCGCGACACATTTCAATGACGCCCGGGTGGAAGTTCAAGATGAGGCCTGCACGACGGATGAATTCGTTGCACAGAATATGTGCGAAGCTCGCCACCAGGGCCAATCCCATCTCAACCCCATCGAGTAAATCGTGCGGCGAATCTTCGGGGCCCAAGACCTCCATCCGCTTGCTTCTATTTGTGCAGTATTCCCGGGCCTGTTGGCTGGCGGGCTTGTCTTCCACAATCACCAGATCGACCCCCAGCAAAGCGTCAGCCACCTCCAACACTTCCACATAGGCTCCCATAAAGACGTTCATGTTGTTTTCGGCTGCCGACAACATAGCATGCCCCAGGTTATGACCTGTTCATCGTCCACGTCCTGGGTGAGAGTGCACCCCAGGATTTGCTCGATATCGTACGGTGGGATTCCGTGGCCTGGTCTTTGCAGCTTGATCCGCTCGCGGGTGACGGCATCTCCGGCCTGAAGCGGCCCGTTGGCCACCACGCTCCGTCTGTACTTGACGGCGTTTTGCTTTTCCTGCTCGGAGATTCGGCGGCGGCTGTCGCCCAACGCCTGTTCTGCCTGACGTATTTCGGTCACCAAACGCTGGAGATTGCCGGGCTCCAGCGAGAACGAATGATCAGGCCCCGGCGCGGTGCGGTCCAGGGTAAAGTGTTTCTCGATGACGCCGGCTCCCAAGGCAACCGCCACCACCGAACTCACCACCCCAAGCGAGTGGTCACTAAAGCCCACCGGCTTTAGAAACGCCGCCCGCAAAGCCCCCAAAAAGCGAAGATGCAAGTTCTGGTAATCCGCCGGATACTCCGAAACACAGTGCATCAGGACAACGTCCCGACAGCCCTCTGCATCGATGACCTGGACTGCCCGCTCGATGTCCGCCCACGACCCCATCCCGGTCGAAATGAGCATCGGCAGACCGGCTGACGCCACAGCAGCCAGCAGTGGCGTATTGGTCAAATCCATTGAGGCGATTTTGAGCGCGTCGGGCTGGTGCCCGAGAGCGAAGCTCAAGCTCCGCGTGCTGTGCACCGTGGCCACAAAACCCAGGCCATGCCCGCGGATGCGTGCCACCAACTCGTCGTACCATTCAAATGGAAGTATCAGGTGCTCTTGCAAAGCCTCCTGCCAAGTGGTCTGGGGGTAGCATTCCCCCAAGCCGTATTCGGCGGGCGTGATGTGTTTGCTGATAAAGTCGTCCGCGTAGAAGGTCTGAAACTTGACCGCGTCCACCCCGGCGCGGGCTGCTTCGTCGATCATCCGGCAGACGGTGGGCAGATCACGATTGTGGTTGGAGCCGATCTCCGCAACGATGCAGACAGGGCAACCGGGGCCGATATGCCGACTGTTGAATTCAATGAACTGATCCATTATCCACCTTGCCTAGGTTCCAGGGGGGCGTTGGAATATCGCAGTCCCGCGGCGGGCAAAACCCGCCCTCCAACTGTGATTACGCCGTTTTCTCTGTTTTTACGCTCCACGCTCCACGCTCCCCTTTGGGTCGCC
>JAGLWJ010000742.1 GCA_023133475.1 Phycisphaerae bacterium
CTACGGACTTGTCGCCGCTAAACACCGAGACTTGTCGCCGCTAAACACCGTCGCGCGATTGCGATCACCCCCTTTTCTCCATTCTCCATTCATCACGCTCCCCGTCCCCCATTTTCCATTTTCCATTTTCCATTTTCCATTTTCGAGCATGGTAAGTGCACTGCCATCATGGTGATGTCGTCGCTTTGGGGTGCGGAGCCGACAAAGTCTTTGATTGCCTGCCACATGCTGCCGATGATTTGCTGTGGGTCAATCGACTCACAACCGGCAAGCACGTCGTGCATGCGTTCGAGGCTGAATTGTCGGCGGTCCGGGTCCATGGCTTCAAAAACTCCGTCGGTGCAATAGAAGAGCGTGCACGGTGCGTCGCCCAGCGCCAGCGAGACACTGGTATACTGGGCATCGTCGAGCACGCCCAGCGGCAAACCCGGTGCCACCTCAAGACTGCGGCACGACGGCGGCTGGAGGGTGACCAGGTCCGGCAGCGGGTGCCCCGCCGAGGCTAAATGGAGAGTGCGCGTGTGTGGATCGAGAATCGCCACCAGGCAGGTGATGAACTTCGACGCATCAGTGTTGCCATAGATCAGCCGATTCCAACGTGTCAACATCTCGCTGAGGTCGTCGAGGTCCAGGAGGGTGACGCGAACAGCCGCCTGCAAGTTGGCCATCAACAACGATGCCGCCATCCCCTCGCCGGTCACGTCGGCGATGAGCGTCATCAGTCGGCCGTCAGGCAACTCGATCAGGTCGTAGTAGTCGCCGCTGACATGCCTGCCCGGAGCATTGAGGGCGGCGGCTTTGAAGCGATCATGATCCGGCAAGTCGGCGGGAAAAAGAGCCTGCTGAATCTCGCGAGCCAGAGCGATCTCATTCTCCAAACGAACCTTGAGCTTCTGCTCTTCCATCAGACGACTGTTGATCAGCCCGATGGAGACCTGCTGGGCCAACCCGGCAAGGAAATCCACGTCTTCATCAGAGTAAACCGTTCCGGTGGAGACGCGGTCGCCGTAAATCACCCCCAGAATCTCGTCGTAGTGGATCAACGGCACGCATAAGGCTGAGCGAATCCCGTGCTGCACCATGCTGACGGTGGGGTCAAAAGTGCCGCTATCGCCCTCATTGACAATGGACCGTTCGCCATGATCCAAAGCCCGACCCAAAATGGTGCGGCTAATGGTCAACTCGCCGTGAGTGCCCCGCAGATTGCGGACGATAGGCCAATCCACCGTCCGACGCCCTGGTTGAAGGATGGCAATGGCACCACGCTCGAAACGCAGGGTCTCAAAGCAGATGTCCATCGTCTCATCGAGCAACGAGGCACCATCACGCAACGAGGTCAGCCGACCGCTGAGTTCGTACAACATATGCAACCGGCGGAGCGGCAAAGAAAGCTGATCGCGAGGCGAGCTGAAACTCGCGGACGCACGTTGCGGTTCCTGGTCCACCAGAACCACCGAAGTTGTTGTCTGATCTGGGTCCCGGCTCGAGTAGACCAGTCGCACCACACCCACCATGATGACATCGTCGTCTGCCAGAAGAGCCGAAGAAATCGGAACGTTGTTGACCAACGTGCCGTTCTTGCTGCCAAGGTCCTCGATGCAATATCCGCCGGCGTTAGGCCTGACCAGGGCATGGCGCCGCGAGACGCTGACGTCGTCCACGGTGATGTCGCAGCTCGGGTCTCTGCCGATCACCGTGGGGACGTCTGCAAGCTGGTGTTTCCAACTCTGGCCGTCTGCCAATGTCACGCATAGCTCAGCCACACACTAACCCTCGCCAACCAGAACTCCCCACTTTGCGGAGAACGCAGTTATAGGGCGGGTTCCACCCGCCTTTTTGGTTGTAGGGTGGGTGGAACCTGCCGCAGGCAGGTTCCACCCACCCTACATCTGGAGGGGAAAGACAACCACTCCAATACCCGG
>JAGLWJ010000743.1 GCA_023133475.1 Phycisphaerae bacterium
GGTCCTTGACCATGCCACCCGCCACTTTGCTGCGTAGTGATTTTTGCGTCGGCACTAATGCGAAGATCACACCCCCCGAAATAGACATCAAACCCCGCTTCTGGCGGGCCTTATGGCCCGACTTGCGGAATCGCCGGCCATACCCCGATATTTCTTGACCGGAGTCCCTTCAGCAGGTATACTGCGTATTGCTGCTCCAAACTAAATTCCTGGCGAGGGGTGCCTGTCCGCATGCCGGTGGAGTTGTTCAGTGCATATTCTGAGGTCAATTGCAACACTGCCCGGATCGTCAAGCCAGCCTTTGGCTTCCCGGGCGATTCGTAGCTTTAGGAGGAGTCCGATGAGGAAAAAGATGGTGGTAGCCGCTGGCGTTTCGTTGGCCTTGCTGTGTACAGCCGTGGTTTTCGGGCAGCTTCTCGATGTGGAAGTCCGAGACCAAAGCCCTGGCGTGGTTTCCTCGGCGTCAGCCAATTCTCCTGAATGGGTTCCGTCCCGAGGAGTGATGGGTTCCGGGCATCCTGAAACCGGTGGGGCCTTTGTGCGCAATGGTGATGCGGAGGTGCTCTATTCTCAGCCTCCGAACCAGGTATACGCTTTCTTCTCGGCTCCGAATTGTTTTTCGTACTATGGCCAATGCGGCTCGGGCCAGCAGTCCGTAGCGGATAACTTCGTGTTGGCCGATCGCAAGGTTCTCGAAATGGTTCGTTTTTGGGGCGGGTGCTTCTCCTCGCCCGGGACCGATCAGGTTACCATCAACCTTTACGTGGATTCCGGCGGCACCCCCGGGAGCCTGGTATATGGTGAGACAGGAACGGCTGTCACCGGGGAGTTGACCGGTGCGTCCGCCATAGGGCTTGCGGAGGTGCGCTACGAGGCTACGCTCGGTTCGACGGTCACACTGGAACCCGGCGTTAGCTACTGGATCGAGATCTGCAACTACAACACCGGTGTGTGGGGATGGGAAACGGGTTCCGGGCCTGGAGACAATGGGCTGGTGGCGGCGGAAACGCCCGGTGTGAACTGGGGGCCACTTTCGCCCTCGTCGGACATGGCATTTGAATTGGTGGGCAGCAATCCGGAATTGCTCGAGGATTGCAACAGCAACGGGATCGAAGACAGCACCGATATTGCGATGGGCACGAGCCTGGACTGTCAGCCGAACGGGATTCCCGATGAGTGTGAGGTGGACTGCAACGAGAACGGCACGCCGGATGACTGTGATATCGACGCCGGGACCAGTGATGACATCAACGAGAACGGTGTTCCAGACGAGTGCGATGCCGGCCCGGTGGATCTGTTTACCTGGACCGAGATGGATTATGAGAGCGGCGGCGCCGGGGACTGGCAGGTGGCCGCCGATGGGCTGAGCGTCGTACAGACGATCAACGCGAACCCGACGTTCTACATCAGTGATTTTGACCTGATCAATTCCGACTTTAGCGGTCGGCTTCGCGTCGAGGAGTCCGGCGGCGATGACGATTTCATCGGGTTCGTGTTCGGGTTCACCGATCTCTCCGGGGCGCCGTTCTATCTGTTGGATTGGAAACAGAACTCGCAAAGCACCAATTGGGGCTACGCCGAAGAGGGCTTGAAGCTCAGGAAGATCACTGGTATTCCAAGCCTGAACGAACTATGGGACGGTGAACCCGACACCCACCAGCAGATCCTCGCCGAGCACCTGAGTTCGTCGTACGGCTGGGACGACGGGACCGAATACGAGTACAATCTCACCTATCAGAGCGATGGGCGCATTCACATCGTGGTCCGCAATGCGTCCACTTGGGCGGTCATTTGGGACGTTGAGTACATCGACCCCGATCCGATAGGTGTCGGAAAGGTCGGGTTCTACAACTTCAGCCAGAGTTTGGTGCGGTATTCTGGATTCTCGCAGGCGGTGTTGTTGCCGCCGGTGGCGGTGCCGGGAGGACCATACAGCTTCGCCGCCGCCACCTCCCAGATCACGCTGGACGCGATGGGCAGCACCGACCCCGACGGTGACAACGGGGATTTCAGCGATATTGCCTCAGTGCAATGGGACCT
>JAGLWJ010000744.1 GCA_023133475.1 Phycisphaerae bacterium
CGTAGATTGATGCGTTGTTGGATCGTTCATCACCGACCGGACCAAGGTCGGGGTGATAAAGCTTGAAGAAGAACAGTTGCGGCCCGCCCTCGTGAGACCAGGTAACGCCGCCACCCTGATCGCATGTAGCCGGGGCTATGCTCGACAGCGAAGAGGCCGAAGAATCGCCGTCGCGCCAACGCGTCAACAACTTTGCTTCGATTCCATCCAGGACACTATCGTCCGGCAGGGCGTCGAATCCGTAACCTTGGATGAGCAGTGTCTGGCTGATTGTCCGGGCCAGCAGATCCGCACTGGAGTAGCTATATGGTAGGCTACCAGACAAGCTATCCGACGATCCGATCGGCGAACCCGCCCCAAAGCCGATAGGCAACCACTCCTGGCCCGCGCCAATGCTCTGCTCGAAGGACCCCCAGCGGGTAAGCAATAAGGGGCTACCAAGCGAAGCCGATGACGACGACGAGGGTGAAGACACCGAGCTGAGCGAACTGGATGCACAGATGAGCTGGCCACCCACCGCCTCGAAACCCTCGGGCTCGATCCTGTCCATGGTATTCAAGGTATTTTTCAATCGCCGGACATCGCTGCGGACGTCCGTGATGAGAGCGTCAGCCTCAATCCGCGATCGGAGGAACACATCCACGTAGTTCAACCGAAACCACTCTGGCTGATGCCCCGGGATCGGAGAGGTTTTAGGATACTCTTCCAGATCCGCCGGGGTGCATACGTGATCGAACCAGCCGCCTTGTTCGCCGGTAGCCGGATCCATGGACAAATTACGGTACGCAAAGATATACGGGGTCATCCCGTATGCGCAGAGCACGTCAATACGGACGCGGACGCCGTCGATCTGGTTGAGAATGAACTTGCTTGTCGCCCACCGGATTTTGATTCGTCGATCTGCCATCCTGGCTTCTCCCTAAAATTGAAACCGCAGTTTTTGCGGGTGGGACTCTGTTCTGGATGACCGGTACATGATGACCACGAGGGCAATCGGGTACCCTTTTTTGTTTTCCAGATATTCGCGCACGCATTCAACCGTGTTCGGATCGAGTTCTCGCAGCTCCTTCAGGTTAGTGAAAAATGCGTCGACCACGGGCTTCATCACGCGGAAATCGGCACCGCACCCGCGGCAATCGTTACGGCCGCCGCGCTCGTACTGCGCGTAGGTGCGCAGCGCCGTATTGCGAAGCCAAAGGAAGTATGGGCAGCTCGTATAGAACGCCGGATCGGCCAGCATCTTAATCAAGTGCTGGCGATCCAACGTCAATTTGCGGCCTTTGGTTTTCGTTGTCATACGAGCTGGACTTCTTGGTGTCCCGCCGTGCCCGGCATTGAGGTTGTGATACCGCGGCGAGGAACACTCGACGTGTGAACGAATTGTTTCTTGCCGTTGAACGCCTTCATGCGGTAACCACCTTGATAGAGCTGCTCACCGATCGTGATGTCGCCGCCGTTGTGGCCGATCCCGGCGTCCGGGATATCGCAGTTCTTGATGGCCTCGTAGGTAAGCGCCCAGAAGCCACCGGTGCAAAAGATAATCTTGTTGCCATTGGGTGCCGGTTTTCCGTTGTGCAGCCGCCACGCCCGGCCCCGGTGCCACGCGCGGCCCTCGAACCATTCCTTCTGGCCCGGTTTGAGGTTCCATACAAACGGAGCCCCGAACATGTGGGCGTTGTCCTGACGATGATGCTGGATGATTGCCTGGGCCAGGATGTTGATCCAGGCCGGGGTTCGATCGCAGATCGAGTCATCGTCGAACCAGAGCACCCATTTGCTATTGATCGGGCATCCGGAATCACGAAACATCTCCCTCATCACCGGGTACTTCCAAGCATTCTCCCTGTGGCAATAATGCTTGGTGACCACGCCTTGATCCACGTAACCCGAGATCATTGCCAGGGATTTCTTGTTCAACTCATTGGAACCGACCCGGAGGTCCAGTCGACTCTGGGGCATCGTACTGATGATCGAGTTGAGGCACCGCTGGTGGAGGTCGAAAAACCGATCCGGACCGTAGAACAATACGCAGACCGTGAACTTTCCACCAATGTCCGGGTGATCGAAGATGGCTGGATCCTGCGGGACCACTGCGGGATGCGGGGCGCCTGGTACCGTGGCAACCTGAACAATTTGGCCTGCATTCTTGCGGCCTTCCAACCGGGCGTTCGGATTGACCTGGCATGTGGCTTTGCGAAGGAACTCCGCGGGCGTCATCCCGTCTGGAACCTTCAGCCTGGCGCGTGCCTTTGTGTGGACTGTACTCCCCGCCGCGGCGGGGGGCCTCTGTGGTTTTTCCCCATTCCCGCCGGGGTCGACGTCGAAGAGGCGCAGAAGCGACTGTTTTCGCGTCACTGGCTGCTCAGGAGGGGCAACCACGGTCGTTTGCTGTTCTGCCGGGGGTACAACCTGGACGACGCCAGGCGGTTTCCTGGGCGGTTGTGGGCCCTGGTGGGTTGCTAGGTGAATCGGGGACAGGGTCTTATCCTGGTAGTATTTCATCACGGCCTCTATCACGTGGTCTACCGTGATCATGTCCATGCACAGCGGCACGGGCTGACCAGGCTTGATAATCGGGTGGTAGCAGAGCGATTTGTCGTTGCGCAGGGGAATG
>JAGLWJ010000745.1 GCA_023133475.1 Phycisphaerae bacterium
TTGCCTCTTGCCTCTTGCCTTTTGCCTTTTGCCTTTTGCCTCGGTTCGGCGGCACTTGACCGGAGGTGGCAACCATGAAACAATCCGGGAGACTCGTGTTCTCGGACTCAGGGCATGCAGGGCAACAGGGAGTGAAACGATGAGTGCACGTAGGGTTCGAATGGCGAGGCTCGTCTTGCGACGAGAGGCAGACCGCCAATTCGACGTCGATTTCTGGCATCGGGTCGGCGCCGAGGGGCGTTTTGCAGCCATGTGGCAGATGGTCAAAGACGCGAAAGCGATACGAGGCGACGATGGAGGTGAACCAGAACTTCAGCGATCTGTTGAGAACCTTGAACGACGCAGGCGCCCGCTTTCTGGTCGTCGGCGCATACGCCGTCGCGTATCACACTGAGCCGCGGTTCACGCAAGACCTGGACATCTGGGTGGAGCCATCTTCTGAGAACGCTGCCCGTGTGTGGGAAGCCCTGCGGAAATTCGGGGCACCGCTCCAGGGTGTGACCCGGAAAGACTTTGCTGATTCGGAGTTGGTCTATCAGATCGGCATCGAACCCAACCGGATCGACGTGATGATGGGAATCGACGGGGTGACTTTTCCCACCGCGTGGCGCAATCGCGTCCGAACAACCTATGGGGGTATTCCCGTTCATGTCCTCAACAAGGTTGATCTCCTTCGAGCCAAACGTGCTGTTGGCCGACCACAGGATCTGCTCGACATCGAACGTCTCACCGCACATGAACCCCGACGCAGGCCCGGGCGGAAACGCAGGTAAGGCAACGATGGAGGTATCGGGCGTAGGGTGGGTGGAACCTCGCGGAGCGAGGTGGAACCCACCAACCAGGGGCCTCTGTTTGCTTGTGATACTCGCCGCCGGTTGTGCTCCGTGCCATGGAGGCACAGGCCAGAGCGGCGATGCACCTCCACGAGCAGAAACGCCTAAACCATTCTTCGACGCCCGCTCGCACCCGGCGGAGTATTTTGGGCCGGGGCGGGGTATACCTGAGCCTGAAAACCCTAAAGAAGTCAAGATCGGCTGGTTCGGGCCCACCGACCCGAGCCATCCCACCGGTGGAACGATGTGGATGGCGGCTACGCTGGCTGTCGAGCAGGCCAATCGGGCGGGGGGGTATAAGGGGATCCCATTCCGATTGGTGGCAAGCTGGTCGGAGAATCCATGGGGCTCAGGTGTCAAGGATGTGACGCGACTGGTCTACGAAGAGCAAGTCTGGGCCATTGTGGGCGCACCCGACGGGCCTTCCGCACACCTCGTCGAACAGATCGTTGCCAAAGCCCGCCTCGTTTTCATCAGCACCGTCAGCACCGACAAAACGGCAAACCTGGCTAACGTGCCCTGGATAATCTCGTGTGCTCCGGGTGACCACATTTTGGCAGCGAGGCTGGCGGAGGTCTTTGTGGGACAGGTCGGGCAAAAAAACTTCACCGTGGCCTCTTGCACCGACCACGACTCCCGCATGTTCACTAAGGAGTTGCTGATTGCTCTGAACAAGTTCAGGGTCTTTCCCGCCCGTCACCTGCATTTCAGGCCCGGCAGTGACGATTTCGGCGGGCAGTTGCAGGACATCCGCCGGACACAGCCGGCAGCGGTGGTGCTGATCGCAGGCCCACGCGATGCCGCCGTCTTCCTGACCGCTCTGCGCCGGGAAGGAGTGACGGTTCCCGTCTTTGGCGGGCCTCGAATGGGGCGCCGGTTGTTTGCCGAAATCGCCGGCAAGGAGGCTGACGGCGTCTGGTTCCCGCGGTTGGCGGAAAAGGGGATGGGCACCATTGCAATGGTGCCTGTTCCCTTTTCTCGGTTCGAACCAGACTACGCCGCAACCTACACCTATGACGGGATGATGTTGTTGATTGATGCCATACGCCAAGCCGGCTTGAACCGCGTGCGCATTTGCGATGCCGTTCGGGAGAAAATGGGACGGGCACCTTTAATTTGGGGAGGGGGCACATGTGCCCCCTCC
>JAGLWJ010000746.1 GCA_023133475.1 Phycisphaerae bacterium
GGCGGTGTTGTTGCCGCCGGTGGCGGTGCCGGGAGGACCATACAGCTTCGCCGCCGCCACCTCCCAGATCACGCTGGACGCGATGGGCAGCACCGACCCCGACGGTGACAACGGGGATTTCAGCGATATTGCCTCAGTGCAATGGGACCTTGGCAATGACGGGATTGCCGACGACGTTGGGCGCGTCAACGCCCTGCAACCTCTGGACCGGGCTGATGCCCTTGCCAAAGGATTGGCCATCGGGTCACCGATTGATCTGGGACTGACGGTGGTCGATCATGACAATCTCACGGACCACGAAGTGACGCAGATTGTGTATGAGAACACCAGTCCGACCGTCGATGCGGGGGGGCCGTATGAGTCCATCGCGTCAGGCGAAACGGTGGTGTTGGACGGTTCTGTGGACGACGCGGACCTGGCAGTAGAGGTGGGCTTCGACGAACTGACCGTGGAATGGGATGTTGTTCCAGCAACCGATGCCGCTGAGATCGGCGACGGTTTCGCCAATGCCGCCAATACCGAGGTTTCTTTCGAGACGCTGCTGGCACGACTTGGTGGGTTGGGTGTTCACACGATCTACCTCAACGTGTGCGACGCTGCTGGGGCGGTTGCGTCGGCATCGGCGCAGATCACACTCTCACCGCCCGATCTGGAGTTGACCGGATGCAGCGGACCTGCCGAGATCGCCGCGGGTGATTCCATCGAGGTGAGTTGGACAGTCACGAACCTCGGGCCGTCCGAAGCGCCGGGATCCTGGGTTGACCGGGTGTATCTGTCCGACGACGCCGTGGTTGGCGAGGACATCGAGCTCGGCGAGTTCGCGCACAGTGGGCCGTTGGCCGGAGGGGCACTCTACGATCTTACGGAGACGGTGGTGATACCGGGCGGGCTGAGCGGTCCCCACTGGATCACCGTGGTCACCGACGCAGGCGCTACGGTGGACGAGCTTGGAGCCGAAGCCAATAACGGCGACGTGTGCGGGGGCGTCATGGTCTACCAACCACCTGCAATCACTGCGCACCCTGTGGGAGCGATGGTTTGCAGCGGCGACTCACATCAGATGTGCGTCAGCGTCACCGGCACTGAGCCGCTGACCTACCAGTGGCATCTGAGCGGCGTGAACATTGAGAGTGCCGAGTCTGACTGCTACACGGCGACGGAGACCGGCAAATACTCCTGCACGGTCACGAACTTCGCCGACTCGGTCACCAGCGATGAAGCCACTGTAACGATCGTGGACCCCGCCGATGACTGCAACAGCAACTGCATCGACGACGCTTGCGATGTCGCTTGCGGCTTTGCCGGTGAGTTCTGCGACGTTGTCGGTTGTGGCCAGAGCGAGGACTGCAACGGCAGCAACGTGCCCGACGAGTGTGAACTCATGGACAACGACTGCAACACCAACGGGATACCGGACGAGTGCGAACTGGAAGGCAACGATTGCAACGCCAACAGCATCCCCGACGACTGTGAGTTGGAAGGGAACGACTGCAACGTCAATGGCACCCCGGACGAGTGCGAGTTGGCGGGGAATGATTGCAACAACAACAGCATCCCCGACGACTGTGAACTGGAAGGGAATGACTGCAACGGCAACGGCGTTCCCGACGAGTGCGAGCTTGAGGGGAACGATTGCAACGGCAACAGTATCCCGGATGACTGCGAACTGGAGGGGAACGACTGCAACGGCAACAGCGTTCCAGACGAGTGCGAGTTAGAGGGGAACGATTGCAATGCTAACGGCATCCCGGACGACTGCGAACTGGCGGGCAACGACTGCAACGCCAACGGGACCCCGGACGATTGTGAGATGGGTGCCCCGGTATCGCATAATTGCTGCGAGACCGGTCACGGGGCGGGCTGTAACGACCCGACGATCGAGGCTTGTGTTTGCGAGGGCGATGAGTACTGCTGTACGGGGGAGTGGGATTCGGATTGCGTCGAGGAGGTGGAATTGTTCGAGTGCGGGTCCTGTATCGTCGAGAACGATTGCAACGGCAACGGGACACTCGATGAGTGCGACATCGCCGGCAGCACGAGCACCGACTGCAACGCCAATGCGGTGCCCGACGATTGCGACATCGCCGGCGGGACCAGCGTCGATTGCAACGAAAACAGCATGCCCGATGCGTGCGACATCGCCGGCGGCACCAGCAACGATTGCGACGGGAACAGCATCCCCGACGACTGTGAGGTGTCCGCCGTTGTAGGCATCCGCATTTCGCAGGAGTCCAGCCCCGGAGCGGATGATTTCGCCGATAACGTCCTGGGCTTTATCGAGCCTTACGAGACCAC
>JAGLWJ010000747.1 GCA_023133475.1 Phycisphaerae bacterium
CAGGACTTGCGGCCATTCCCGCCCCTTGCAACCATGCTTATCTTATCGGTTGTAACACTCTGCGTCTACAACCGAGCAGGGCAGGCTGCAAACCTGCCGGCACCCATCGCGCGATGGCGAGGCCTACTCTCCTCTATACTCCGCAAAGGTCCTGGTGTTCTCCCACACGCGGACGGCGTGTAGCCGGCAATGCTCGAAACTATCCCGCAGCAGGCCCCAAATCACACAAGCAAGGTTCTCGACGGTCGGATTCAACCGCTCAAACTCCGGGCAGTCAATATTCAGATGCTTGTGATCAAATCGCTCGATGACACGCTCTTTGACGACGGCTTCAAAAACCGGCGGATCGATGATCGTGCCGTTGACCGGGTCGGGCTCGCCTGCAACGGTGACTTCCAGAACATAGTTGTGCCCGTGCCCGGTGGGGTTGGAGCATTTGCCGAAGATACGCCGGTTCTCTTCGTCGGAAAAATCGGGCACACAGAGACGATGGGCGGCGGCGAACTCAAATTGTTGAGTTAGCAAAACCATGGAGAGGTCTCCCGCGAAAAGGGCCAACCGTAAGTGAGGTGCGACACAAAGCTCCAGTTCATCGAGCCGCAAACCGCCCAGACGTTCGGTGGTTGCCCTCCAAAGCCAACGCATCATCCGGGCCGAACCCATGAAGCCCGCCCCATCGCCCCCCACCCGCCGCTGCAATACTGGAACGACAGCTTCACGCAGTGCCCGGTCAATCACAGAAGCATTGACCACGTAGCCGGCCCGAGGATCCACCGGGCCACCGACCGTGGCACGTATGACCAGGTGCGGCGTGAGGGTGTTGCAGGCAGGCCGACTTGTTTGGGAGTTAGTGATCGAAGCCTGGGTGTTATCGGGCAACCCCGCCGGAACCCGCACTTCACGCATAATTCGCATCGTCAGCGGATTCTAGCCGGTGCTGCAACCTTGCCAAGCCCGAAGGCCCGCAGCATCAACAGGTCGGACAGACGGTGCCCCAATAGCCTGCTCACAACAGGGGCCCAGTGGGCGACCCAGGTCACCCGGTAGCATGTTTTTGGGCGCCGGCTTTCCACCGCGAGGCGCACAGCGTGAGCAACTCGCAAAGCCGATACCCCGCCCTGTTCCAACTTCTCCCGCCAGTGTCGTTCAAACGCACGGTAGTGCTCTCGATAAGCAGACTTATCCCAGTCGATGGTGCCGAAATGCGCCTTATCCACATTGGCGCGGAATTTCGTCCGGATCGGGCCTGGCTCCACCACTATCACATTTAGCCCCCACGGTGCAAGCTCCATGCGCAACGCTGCAGAGAGGGCATCAACGGCGTGCTTGCTCGCCCCATAGGCACCCATAAGGGGTGTAACCACGTGTGCCACCACGCTGGAAATGTTGATGATCCGCCCACAACGTTGCTCTCGCATCCGTGGAAGAACCGCCCGCGTCACCTCCACCAATCCGAAGACATTGGCGTCAAACTGAGCCAGCCACTCCTTGCGGGTCAGATCTTCAACAGCACCGGGTTGACCGTAACCGGCGTTGTTGACCAGTACGTCGATGCGCCCTTGTTCTTCGGTGATGCGTTGTGCCACCGCTCGGATGCTCGGCGGATGGGTCACATCCAGTTGATCGGCGTGCATACACCCGTCGAACCTGGCGGCCCGACAGCGGAGTTGTTCGACCGAATCAGC
>JAGLWJ010000748.1 GCA_023133475.1 Phycisphaerae bacterium
AATCAAGGCATCCGGGACCTGACGGTCTGCCGCACGCAGCAAATGTGCAAACTTGAGCTAGACGGAAAACGGTATGAGCACCACGAGATTGTTGCCAAAAGTTCGCCTTTCGGACCGGGAAAACACTATACCGACATTCACGTCTCACTTTACAACCGCTGGCGTGACCCCAAGACCGACAGGGCGCTGAAACTGGTTCCCGGCAAGCATACTATCCGCATCGTGTTCTTACCTAGACCGAAAGACGGAGCCAAGCCTATCCGAGTCGTCAGCAACCCGGTCCAGATCGAAATCCAGCCTCCCCCCGCCACGCAGCCGGCGGGGCAAGTGAGTGCCAAAACGGTGGCGAGGCAGTTCCTGGCGGCGTGGCGGCGCGGAGACCATGAGACGATGAGTCGTCTCCAAATAAAGGACCGCAGGAACTGGTGGTCGTTCAAGGCGGTAAACGCGCTCGCGCGGGCCGCGAGGTCGAAAGACGCCGAACAACTGACACAGATTCGCGAGACGGTAGTGCAGGGTAACTGGGCGGCAGTACGCATTGACAATCCGAAAGGACCGACCAAGCCATACCTTTTCCTGGTGTTGCGCCGCCTGACCGTCGGGTGGCGGGTCGATCTAATTGACGAATCCGGTCCGAAGATGCCTGCCCCTGCCCTGAAAGAGAAACTGGCGGAGTACGTCGCGATACTGGCGAATATCGGCCGCTCCGCCGAGTGGTCGCAGACCGTCAACGGCTTGCAGTGCAGATTGCTCGTTCTCAAGAACCGGCCCACGCAGGTTTGGAAGAACATCGGCGGCGTCATGAGGCCGGTCACGGTGCTGCAGGATCACCCGGTTCTGGAACTTCGCAACGTCAGCAACAAGCCGATTACCATCCCCAGATATCGCGATGATCTTCCGGTGCTCAACATTCGCGTCCATGGCTACCCGGATGTCCAGACGCCCACGAGCTACAGCGGCGGTTGGATTACGCCACATGTTCTTAAACCAGGCCAGACGTTCTCATACAAGATTTCGGGGAACACCGGCGGGAACTACTTGATTGCATATGGGCGAACCGAGCGCGGCAGCGGTTGGATTCAGTTCGACCCAGCCAGCAAGACCTACCGGCTCTCCGCGGTCATGGAGTGGGACAAGAAGGAGATAAGGAAATCACTTGGAGGCAGTGAAACAGTCAAATGCTGGACCGGCCGGCTGGTTTCCAACACCGTCAGCCTCATCCTGCCGGCCCGTCCCAAGCCCGCAAAACATTGGCCCGCCACGCAGCCGGAAAAGGAGACCGAAAAGATCAATTGGGGAGAAACCGTCAAGGGCCTTCAGTCAGGCCTTAGTTTTGATCTGCAGGATCGCCCGTATCGAGTCGGCGAACTTGTCAGCTTCAGGCTTCACGTTCGCAATACCGGTAAGAAGGATGTTACTTTGGCGGATTTTGTGGGGGGCGATCCCAAGAACGATCGTGTTGTCCTCATTTCCTGGTCTCCAAGTGTGCGAGATTCGACCGGTAAGCTGCTCCGAGTGTCGTCCATGAAAATCGGCATGCCAGTGCGAAAAAGGGTAAGGACGCTTGCGCCAGGTCACACCATGATGGTTGGAACAATACTCCTGAAACTTGACGTAACCCCGGAAG
>JAGLWJ010000749.1 GCA_023133475.1 Phycisphaerae bacterium
GGAACTCCTCCAAGATACCGTCGGGGGCCAAGTGCTTGACGATGTCAACAAACGGCCGGCCGGCACCAATCGGCGGAAGCTGGCGGGGATCGCCTATCAGAATCAGGCGATGCACGCCCTTCAAGGCCTGGATGAGTGCAGCGAACATGCCCTCGGTGAGCATCGACGCTTCGTCAATGATGACCGTTCTCTCGCCAAACTCGGCGGGCTTCTCAGAGAGATGATATCGCCCTGTCGACCGGTCGTAACGATGAGGCGTGAGGAACTGTGCGATGGTCTGGCCCCTGAGATTGAGGTGGCTGGTCGATCGCTCCATACGCACACGGGCCTTACCTGTGGGTGCCAGCAGCAGGACATTGTCCTCGGCAACCTGCGGATGCCCGCACAATACTGACAGGAGGGTCGTCTTGCCTGTTCCAGCCGGTCCGATCAGGACCGACAGTCGCGATTCCGCCAATTCGTTCAGCGCGGCCGTCTTCTCTTGTCTAGCCTTCTCCTCATCGTCATCGTCGCGCGCTGCCCCTTTCTCCCGCAGGTGATCGTCAAGGAGTTTTCGCCAGTTGGCCTGTACAGACAAGCGTCTGCCGTTGATTCGTTTGCTGATTGCGGTGCGGATCACCTGGCCCATTTCGGCCAGCCGTCCCAACTGTAGAGCTGGGGTCTTGTTGGCCAACGGCACCTCGGCGATGACTTCATCGAAGTCATCCTTCGCTACTGCAATCAGATCAGCATCGACGGGGCATGGTGGCTGGATGGTGAGGTCGCGTATGGCCAAGACTACCTGATCTTGTGACATTAGCGTACTGCCATTGCCTGCCGCGTCCTCGAGAACCTTCGTGGCGAGCGAGCGAATTCGTCTGGTGTCAGTTCCAGCATCAAGTGCGGACGGGGCCGGCAACGGATGCTTCTTCCGAACTGCCTCATCTGGGAATACTCCTCGATCGGCGGTCCAGATACTAACCGGATCTGCCGTTAGCCTCGTCAGCTCGTACAGCAGATATGGGTTGGCAAGGATCTCCGTATCGCTCGCCTCAATGCCGGCCTTAGCACGTTCTGGCTCGACGTAGAGGCAGGTTGCTTGCTCTCGGCTGAGCTCGAAACGGCTCAGTAACTTGAGTAGATTTCGGCGTTCGTCTGGTAGACGGCTCCACTTGGCACGGATGGTTTGCCCTATCCCTTCGGCAACGTCCGAAGGAAGGTGCTGTTCCGGGTCGCTAAAGGCCTGTTCGACGAACGGCCAAGGATCAGCGTTATCACCGGCCTTCTCCACCACCGCTTGGGCGACGAATGTACCCAATTCCACACCGAAGGCACAGAGGGCTGCACCTAGTCCAGGACACGGCCCGCGGACCTTCCACAGCTCGCCTAGACGGTGATCAAGCCACTCGATGCAGCGACCCCACGGCCCCGAAAGATGAGCCTTGGCCTTGCGAAGGGCCTCAGCACACGCCAGAAGGCTGCCTATAGCCGCGTCGTGCGTGACCAACTGTGAAGCGTGTGAGAATTCCAGAAGACGGTCTTCGGGAGAGAAGGCGACGATCTTGGCCGGATCGAAATCCGAGTCGGTAGCGGCCCTTTCTAGGGCCGCATGATAGGGCAGAATAAAGCCATCCTTGAAATCAGGACGTATC
>JAGLWJ010000075.1 GCA_023133475.1 Phycisphaerae bacterium
CGGATACCGACTCAGACGGCGACGGAATCGCGGATTGCATGGAGTCAGGCCCCGCGGGCTCGATCGTCGCGTGGGGCGACAATTCTTATGGTCAATGCGACGTCCCCGCCGGTGACGACTTTGTGGACATTACGGCGGGCTGTCTTTTCAGTCTGGCCATCAGGAGCGACGGGTCGGTCGTCGGGTGGGGCGAGAACTACGAGGGCCAATGCGATGTGCCGGCTGGCAACGACTTCATCGCCATTTCCGCGGGCTACCGTCAAGGTCTGGCCATCATGGCCGACGGCTCACTCGATGCGTGGGGCCGGAACAGCTATGACCTGTGCAACGTGCCCGCCGGAAACTTCACCGCCATTGCCGCCGGCTACAATCACAGTCTGGCGGTTAAGGACGATGGTTCGCTCGTCGCGTGGGGCTATAACGGAAGTGACCAGTGCGACGTGCCCGCCGGCGAATTCACCGCCGTTGCCGCGGGCTACGGCCACAGTCTGGCTCTGGCAGCCGGCGGCTGGCTGGTCGCGTGGGGCAGTAACAGCGACGACCAATGCGACGTACCCAATGGCAACGATTTTGTGGCCATCGCCGCAGGCCACTATCACAATGTGGCCATCAAACAGGATGGGTCGGTCGTCGGGTGGGGCAAGAGCGTGCACGGCCAGATCGACGACTTTGTGGCCATTGATGCAAGCTACTCCAGCAGTCTGGCCCTCAAGGCCGACGGCTCACTCGTCGGGTGGGGCCAGAGTGTTCCGGCCGGCAACGATTTTGTAGCCATTGCCACGGGCCGCTCTCACGGTTTGGCCCTGGAGTCCCAGGGCATGGACAGCGACGGAGACGGGATCAACGACGATGAAGACAACTGCCCGGACCACCCTAACCCCGGGCAGGAAGATGGCGACGGCGACGGGGTGGGCGATGTCTGCGACCCGTGCAATGGGTGTTGGATCGACGATGTGTGCTCCAGCAACGGCGATCCGAACCCGGCTAACGACTGCCAGTATTGTGACGTGAGCCAGAGCCTCACCTCCTGGTCCAACAAAATCAACGGCTCCTTGTGCGACGACAACAATGCCTGCACAGAAAACGATGAATGCACAGACAATGTGTGTAACGGAACCGAGGTCGATTGCGACGACGACAACGTCTGTTCTGAGGATTCGTGCGATCCAGCCACCGGATGCGTGTATGTCTGGAACGCCGATTTGACGCTGAACGTAGCCGCCGGCTCGGAGTGCGTCGATACCGACGACACCATAACCGTCACGCTGGACGTAGCCTGTCTGCCGGAGGGGATAAACGGTGTCCAGGCCTTGATCCATTATGACACCAGTTTGATGACGCTGGTTGGCATCACTCCCGAGTCGCCGTGGCAGGAGATCGTGGGGCAGGATGTCGGTGGTGACATCTTGTGGGTAGCCTACGCCCCCGGCTTGTCGACAGCAACAGATGGGATTGTGGCGACGCTGGTGTTCGACCCCATAGCCGAAGGTGCCACGAATGTGACGTTCCAGGCGGACGATCCCCCGTTCCACACCAAGCTGACGCGGTCCGCCGACAGCACGACGATTCTGCCGGATAAGGCCGACTCCGGCACGATCAGCATCGACAACACGGTGGCCACCGCGAGTAACAATGGGCCGATCTTCTGTGAAGGCGACACCATCGAGCTGTACGGCGGGCCGAGCAGCGGAGCACTAGGCCCGTATACCTATACCTGGATCGGAACTAACGGCTTTAGCTCCTCCGAGCAGAATCCAACGATTGATAACGCCACGTTGGATATGACGGGAACCTACTATCTGACGGTGACCAACACCAACGGGTGTGAGTTCACCGCTGATACCGATGTTACCGTCGAGTTGTGCATGGTGGTCAACGTGGAGATCGAAGGCCTGATCGGCATCGGCGGCACATACGGTAGCACCTCAGCCTGGACTGCCGGTGAGCATGTCGATCGTGACGTGACCTTCGTGTTCACGAACTGTGGCGGTGCCACCGACGTGTACGTGCGCCCGGTGACCTTCACGGCTGACGTCGGTGGCAATAAGGGTATCGGGAGCGTGCAGTTTACGGGCCTGGATGCCGATTTGGATTGGCTTGGCGTTCAGGAAGGCCACACGCTGCGCACATTGGTGGCGGTGAACTTCACCAGCACATTGGCAGATAGCGTTACGGTGTTTTTGACCTCTGGTGACTTCCACACCGCCATCGTGCCGCAGGACAACTTGGTTGACATCACCG
>JAGLWJ010000750.1 GCA_023133475.1 Phycisphaerae bacterium
CCCGATTCTCTGGCTGACGGCTGATAGCTGATAGCTTTTCATACACCTTCTCACACATTCGCGGCGGATCGCGAGAAGCGAACCACCTGCCGATAGCTGAACAAGACCGCAGCCAACGTCCAGCCTCCCAACACCACGGCTGAATACAGCGGCTTGACCGGTTTCACCAAAGCCTCGCTGAACGCCTCGACCGGCAGCGAAGATGCCTCCCACGCCTGACGCATGCCGAACAGCCAATCGGTCAAGACCAGCACATTGTCACGTAGCGAAATACAGCCCAGGAATCCCTGAACCGATTTCCCCGGCAGCGCCTCGTTCACAATCGCCTGGGCAAACACGAGCAACACGCAAACCGCCAGCCAGGCTCCGGTTACATAGCGGGAATCCGACGTCATACTCGACAGCGCAATCATAATCATGCCGCCAAGCACGCACACACCCAGCCCCGAAACCAACAAATCCCACGCCAACCCCAGCGACTGGCTCCAACTCCCCAGCCCCCCGGTCATCAAAGTGCCGACGAGCAGCGACAACAGGTTCGGAAGCAGCATGACCATGGCGATAAACGAAGCCACCACCATCCACTTGCCCAGCAGGTAAGTCAGTGGTGCCACCGGCTTGGCAAAGTAGATGGGAAGTGCCCGGGCTTTCAGGTCGTTGGCGATCAGCCCGGGCCCCACGCGGGCCACCACAAACAAGACCCAGAACATCTGAATCTTAATCATCACCAGGAAGACGCAACGCCAGAGGATTCCGCGAAACTCCTCGAGCCGGGACACGCTGCTGATGTCCACCCCCAGGAAGCCCCGCACGAAGTCGTACAGCCCTTTGGCCTGCGGCGTTCCGACTATGGTTTCCAGAAGCGATAGGGCATAGAAGATTCCACAACTTCCCAGAACAAACAACCCGCTCGTCATAATGAGCGTGCGCGTCTTGGCGTTTTTGGCTATCCGGCGAACCCCGGTCACCACGATGGTCAACCAGGTCCAGTGTCCCTGGTTCAACTCACCATCCCAGCGCTGATAGCGGCAGGGGCGGGTTGTGCTTGTGGTTGCGGTGGTCATGCCGATTGTTGCCTCGCAATAGCATCCATGAACGTTTCTTCCAGTGAACTTCGCTTGGGATGCAGCCCGTGCAGCTTCGCCCCCGCCTCGCGTGCCGCTTCGAGAACCGCCGCCTGAGCCTCTTCCGTGGGGAGTTCAATGCTCAATCGCCCATCGGTGTGATCGAGCACTGACACATTGCGTTCAGCCAGTCGGCGTTGCAATACCGCACCGTCACCGGCGAATTCCACACTGTAGAGCGTGGGATGAGGGCGTTTCATCTCTTCGAGACAGCCGCAGGTCAGCACCTCACCGCCACCCATGATGATGATCCGCTCGCACACCCGTTCCACATCGGGCAGTAGGTGGCTGGAGAGCAGCACGCTGATCCCCGCATTGCCCAGGTCGCTGATCAGTGAGAGCATCACCTGCCGCCCTTGCGGGTCCATACCGTTGGTCGGCTCGTCGAGGAAGAGCAGGTCCGGGTCGTGGACCAGGGCTTGAGCGAGTTTCAGACGTTGTTTCATGCCGGCTGAGTATTCTTCTGCCGGGCGGTAGCGGGCTTCGTCGAGATCGACGTAGTCAAGCACTTCATGGGTTCGCTGCATGGCATCGCCGTGTGACATGCCGGCCAGTTTGCCCGCGTAGTAGACGTATCCGGTCCCGGTCAGACCGGGGATAAGGCAATCGTTTTCCGGCATGAACCCCACCCGGCGCCGAATCGCCCGTTGCCGGCGGCGGATGTGCAGCCCCAGCACTGTCGCCTCTCCGGAACTGCTTGGCGTCTGGCCCAGCAGAACGCTGATCAGCGTGCTCTTGCCCGCCCCGTTGGGCCCCAG
>JAGLWJ010000751.1 GCA_023133475.1 Phycisphaerae bacterium
CGAGCGTCTTATTGTGGCCTCCATGATGGTCGCAAACGCTGAATCCATGGGGGTGACTGAGTTAACCGCCAAGTGGGCCATCAACCGCTTTCTTACCGACCGCCACAAGGTCGCGATGATGCGGAAGGCCTTCGCGGTGTGGCCGTTTAGTCAAGTGGATGTGGATAAGGAGAAGGCCCAGCTGCAAGCAGAGTACGGCTCCTGGACCGATGATTTGGACTGGCCCTTTGGTGACGGGCTTCCAGAAATACTTTCGGACTACAACAAGTTGTTGGCCGACACAGCGGCAGGCCGGCGGGCCTTTGCAATGTCCCAATTCTTGAAGGGTGTAGACGTCCCTCCAACAGAGCTTCCTGAGAACCTCACTCCCGAAGAGGTGGAGCAGGCTAAGGCCGAACATGAAGAGGCAAAGAAACTGGCTCCAGCTGGTAAGGACGGGGGCATGGTTCCCATGCTTGTCGCTATCTTCATCATGTGGTGGCTGGCCCGTGGTCGCAGATGATAGTCACCGTCGAGTTAGATTTAAGTGATGGGGAGTTAGACGCACTCGCACTGACATCTGGGAAGGCGTTCTTGTCGGCCGAAGAGATAGGGGAGAGCGTAGGGGATATTGTGAGGCGAGAGTTAACCGCGGGTGTGGATGTCGGGTACATCTACCGCGTTACCTACTACCGCGAAGATGATGGCGAGCCACACGGCTTTAAAATGTACCAGCACAACTTTATGGGGCCCCTCTGGCCCCACGTGCCAGGCCGACCCCGGCTTCGGTGGGATGGCCTACAATTACGAAGTCATGGGGGCGCATTCACGGTGGATGGCGTCCGCGGGATTGTGGACCGCAAGAGCGGCAGGAAGAAAAGCGCATGAGTACTGAACTAGTCGAGGTCCACGAGAACCCCCGCGGGGGAGTCACCCTTAGTAATAAGGAGTACACCAAGATGGTCGCCATGCAGGCGCGCCATAAGGCCGAGCCCAAGAAGAAGAAGGGCAAGGGCGGGAAGAAGAAGAGTAAGAAGCTGGACGTCAACAGCGTGGCCATGGGTGCGGCCGCCGGCGGACTCATCGAGATGTATCTGGTTCGTGGTGAGAGTGGCGATAAGCTGCCCCCCATGGTCAAAAAATACTCCGGGGCCATCATGGCGGGAGTCGGCTACATCGCTGCCACATCCAAGAAGGGGAAGGCGTCCACCAAAGCCATGGGGGTCGGTCTGATGGCGGCTGGCATCATGGTTGCCATCGAAGACGAGCGTATCCGCCAGGTGGCGAAGACGGACTCAGACCGGCTTCAAAAGGTCATCAAAAAGGCATTCGCGGACATGGGTGTCGAGGGTGTGGGCGGGTTGGGGGACTACCCGCGGCCTCCCTACATGACTGCGGAGCAGGCAGCGGCATCGTTGGGGGTGCAAAACAAGCTCCCCTACCAGCCCTATGGCACCCCCTACAACGGGATGGGCGAGCTGGTCCACACCGGCGGGATGGGCGAACTCCTGCACGTCAACGCGCCCCAGGACCGGGCCGACAACCCGGCTCTTGGGTCCTTGGTGGAAGCCCACCATGCGGATGAGTGGGTGAATGAGATGTTCCCCCGGACGGGTAGTCCGGACTACCGCGAAGAGGAGTGGTAGGCGATGGGGAACAACATTC
>JAGLWJ010000752.1 GCA_023133475.1 Phycisphaerae bacterium
CGGCAGGTTCCACCCACCCTACACCGGTCGGAGCCGGCCCGTGCTCCCCAGCACGCCGCACTTTGGGAGATGATAGAGAAAAGGGGACGGAAACCCAGCTTCGCAACAAGGGTTCCCGTCCCCTCTCTCAGACCAACAGGTTAATTGCTAACCACCAATCGCCACCGGTTCGATTTCGATTGGCATTTGCTCGACCGGTTCGATTTGATAGGGCCAGTCCGGGTAGCGCTCGAGAGCGTCCAGACCGAAGTTGGCGCAGTCCTCAAGCGGGTAGCACCTTCGTACCACGTCGAGGTTTCTGTAAATCACCCGGCCACTCTCGGAAAGGACGTCACCATCGCTGATGTATCCCCAGGTGCGATCGTAGAAGCCTTCCTCCACGGAGAACCAGATGACTCCACGCTTCGAGACGTACACAGCGTCAAGACCGAAGTCATGGTCGGCAATAAGGACGTCGTCGGGGGCAAGCGGATCGTACGGCTGGAAGTTGGCCATCAACTGCGCGTTGCTGCGGTAGATGTATCCCAACTCGCTGAGCAGGTCACCATGCCCGACCCACTGCTCCAGACGCCGCGAGTAGAAATCCACCTCGGTGGAGAACAGGAACCCGGTGCAGTAGTTCCCGAACACCCCTTCGTCCACGGCATCGAGACCGAGGTCCCGGCACAGGCAACACGCGCATTCGGCTGAGATATAGCTGGCGTCACAGTCGCAATCCACGGGGCAGACACAGGCGGGACAGGTCGGCCGGAACCACCGCACCAATTCCCAGTTCGTGCGCACAATCCGACCGCAATCGCACAACAGATCGCCATGCCCGATCCATCCCAGAGTCTCACTGAAAACACGCTCCTCGATTGAGAAGAGTATGCATTTGCAATAAGGTTTCACTTCCGCACTCGGAGTGGGGCACACCACTTCGTCGTCGGAGATGGCCACCGGGGTCGGCACCGGCCACCAGTATGGGCGTGTCACCGCATCGAGCCCCAAGTCAGGTATCATAGGCATGACGCCCAAGCGACGGCACAGCTCGAAATTGGTCTTGATCCGGCACCGGTACATCGACAACAGGTCCCCATCGCTGATCCGAGTGAGGTGGGTGCCGGTCGGCGGGGCCGACGTGAAGTCGATTTCCGTCGAGTACCACAGATCCATATATGGGATCGGATGAATGTCGATTGCCAATTCCGGATCAACCAACTCAGCAGTCGCCCCGTCGTCAGTATTGCTGGGCCAAGCCTCAAAGAAGTTGTACGCCGAAGCAGCGCTGGGCAAGCACAGCAGGCCGACGGCAAGAACCCAAATAATCCCTTTTGTTAGCTTCATAAGTTTTACCTCCACCCTAAACACAGTTTCCCAATAGTAACGAAAAAACACTACCGCCCGCCGAAGGGGCCGGCATTGTACATACCATGTCCGTCCAGCATCCCGAGGCCGAAGAGATACACCATCCCACCCGGCTCGCAGCGCTGCGTGCTGGAAACAAACACACCAATAGTTGCATGCATCAGACCAATCCTGCATTTGTCGTGCCAAGTGTCGCTTCAAAAGCTGGACTTGCACCCGCTGAACACCAAAGATCGTGTATCTTTTTGTCTGACAAACGGTTTGGTGGTGAAGGGACGCTTGCCGGGCCGGCTTGGTAGTGACAACCGCCCGCTGTTCACTTCCTACGCAATTGGCCCACGGCGGCCAAACCTGTTGGTCGAATCGGGCCAATCCACGCCGGGTTGACCGGCCATTTAGCCTCGCCGTACTATCCTAATGCTTAGGGATGGCTCCTATGCCGTGAAGATTCTCACGCGGGGGAGAGGCGGGTGGAACCCGCCCTACATTTGTCGTGAAGATTCTCACGCGGGGAG
>JAGLWJ010000753.1 GCA_023133475.1 Phycisphaerae bacterium
CCATAGCGGGTGGAGGACCGCCTGATCTGGGCGATCCGACGACCAGCAACCGTGTTGTTAGTGACTATAGTACCGTCGGTGGTGGTGGCGACAATCAGGCCGGCGATGAGACCCTTGATTTCGACGCAACTGCCTACGCCACAGTCAGCGGTGGCGAAAGCAACTTCGCCTCCGCTGACCATTCAACGATTGGCGGCGGCAAGTACAACGCTACCGCGGGTCTCTCCTCGACTATCTCCGGAGGATTCAGCAATGAAGTTGGCGGTGGCTATGCCACCGTCGGAGGAGGTGCTGACAATCACGCGGGCGGCACCTGGAGCACGGTCGGTGGGGGGCATAACTGTTTCGCTCGCGGAGACAATTCGGTTGTCGCCGGCGGGGGTGGTCTTGAGGTTGATAGTAACTCGGCATATGGCGAGCTCGCCGTCATTAGTGGTGGTTCCGGGAATAGAGCCAACGGTTCTCAGTCAACCATCAGCGGTGGTTCACGCAATGGTACCTACAGTGACAGAACAACGATAAGTGGCGGTACCTATAACAATGTCACTGGTCAGGGTTCGACTATTGGCGGCGGCGAATGGAATCAGATATCTGCCAAGTATGCAACTATTGCTGGCGGTGGGCCATGGGGTGAGCCGGCAGATACACGTAACAAGGTGTCGGATGATTACGGTACAGTTGGGGGTGGGACCGACAACGTCGCCGGCGACGCGGCTGGATCAAACTTGGACGCTATGGCTGCAACAGTCAGCGGCGGCTGGGGCAACGCGGCTGGGGGGGAGTACGCTACAGTTGGCGGAGGCTATCAGAACGAGGCGAATGATCAAAGCGCCGTTATCAGCGGCGGCAGATGGAATAAAGTCGAGGCCGACTACGGCACCATAGGCGGCGGCGGTCATGAAAATGAAGCCGATGGCAATCAAGTAAGCGATGCTTACGGTACCGTTGGTGGCGGACGGCGTAACCAGGCCGGCGATGGGGGCAGCGATGTCAACAGCGCTTACTATGCCACGGTTGGTGGCGGATTCGCCAATACCGCCTCGGGGCGTTATTCGACGGTGCCCGGAGGAAACAACTGCACCGCTTTCGGCCAGTTCAGTTTTGCCGCCGGGAAGATGGCGGTCGCCCAGCATGACGGCTCTTTTGTCTGGGGTGACAACACCACCGCAGAGGTTCTCTCCACCGGCACAAATCAATTCATTGCGCGTGCCTCAGGTGGTGTCTGGTTTTGGAGCAACGGTGCTGCTACCACCGGTGTCAAGCTCAACCCGGGTGCCGGTGATTGGAGCTTTGCCTCAAGCCGCGATCTGAAGACTGACTTCTTGGAGACTGATGTTCACGCAGTGTTGGAGAAGCTGGCGGAACTGCCGCTGGGAACCTGGAGATACAAAACGGAAGACTCGCAGATTCGCCATTTGGGGCCGGTTTCACAGGACTTCCGTGCTGCCTTCGGCCTGGGCGCAGATGATGTCAGTATCTCCACGATCGATGCCATCGGTGTCGCTCTGGCTGCCATTCAGGCACTCGACCAGAACCAACAGGAGATGAGAAAGAAAACTGAAGAGTTGGACATGCTCCGCCGGGAGATGACAATAATGCAACTGCAATTGCAGCAACTTCTGGAAGGGAGATAGTATGATCGCGAAATGTTTCAACTACTCGATCATGGCATTGGTGGTAGCTTGTGTCTGTTTGCTGCCGATCAAACTCTACGCCGATGTGCCGCAATTGATCAATATTCAAGGTCTGCTGACCGACCAAACCGGTGATGCCGTGTCGGATGGAACTCACTCGGTGGACTTCGCCATCTACGAGACTGCCTCTGGCGGCAGCGCTATCTGGAGCGAGACCAGAGATGTTGCCACCAGTGACGGGCTGTTCACGATCCTGCTAGGTGAAGTAACACCGATTCCTGCAAGTTTGTTTGACACCTCAGATCTCTGGCTGGGAATCGCGGTCGCAGGCGAAGATGAGATGACACCCAGGCAGCAACTGACAACCGTTCCTTACGTCTTTCAAGCGCGTACCGTAGCGGATGGCTCGATTCAGCTTGTTGATTTGGCTCAGAACGGCGCGGCAACCGACCAGATTCTCAAGTGGAACGGCACTGCCTGGACAGTGGCCGATGATGAGGGTGGTTCCGGCAGCAGCGGTGGTGGCTGGACCGACGATGGCAGGTATGTGCGTTTGACAGCGAGCGCCGACTCAGTCGGAATCGGCACCAACACGCCTGAAGCTAAACTACACGTTGTTGGGGACGCCATGATCAAAGGCAGGACTCTCTTTGGCAATGGTCACACCAACACCGGCAATTATGGCGCAGTGAGTGGCGGCACCGGCAATACAGTCAGTGCCGATGGCGCCGTCGTTTCCGGTGGCGATGCGAACACGGCGTCTGGCGAGCTCGGGGCTGTCGGCGGCGGTCAGGGAAACACGGCGTCGGGATTCGCCTCGACGGTCGGCGGCGGGGTCGGCAACCATAGCTATGCTCAATTCGCTACCATAGCGGGTGGTGGACCACCTGATCTGGGCGATCCGATGACCAGTAACCGCGTTGTCAGCGACTATAGTACCGTCGGCGGCGGTGGCGACAACCAGG
>JAGLWJ010000076.1 GCA_023133475.1 Phycisphaerae bacterium
CGATATTGGCGTCCAATTGGGAGACGGCCATCGCCGCCGACGAGAGCCTCGCCGGCGATGCCACCGGTGACGGGTATCATGACACCGGTGACTTCGCCCTGATCCAGCCGAACTTCTTCGTGATGGGCGATGCGGTTGACGGTTGCCGCCGCGTAGGGCGGGTTTCACCCGCCACAGGCGTAGGGCGGGTTTCACCCGCCGCGCTCCAAGTGGGAGTGGTATCCCGAACCCCGCGGGCCAGCATCAGCGTCTCTGAGCTGAGCCTGACGGTGGCCCACGCTGATCGAGCGGACCTCGACGGCAACGGTGTTATTGACGCACGTGACATCCGAGCGTTTGCCCGCCGGCACAACCTGCCGTTGCAGCCGGCGTTCGAGGCCAAGCTGCTGGAGTTTGAGGAGAAGTTGATTGAGCTTGAGCCGGCGGTCGATTCGGGGATTGAGACAGCCCCACGGCACGTGCGGTAGGAGCTTTTGGGCAGAAACCGTAGGGCGGGTTTTACCCGCCGTCTGTGGCGTTACGTGTCACTTGGCGGCGGCGGGTGGAACCCGCCCTACACCAGCCACGAAATCAGGGGACATCATACCTATTTCTTGATATGCGGTCAAGCGTACCCCGCCGCGAGGTTGCACGCAAACGTTCGGCTCGGTAAGATATCCATCAGGCGTTTGTCAAACGATGGAGGAGTTGTATCATGAGCGATCAAGTCCTCGCGATCGCGACCACGCGTAAGAAGCTCCGCTTTCTGATTGCGGCGCTGGCAGCGCTGCTCACTATGCTGCTGGCCCACGTTTTTCGGGTTTGGTGCGCTGCCGGGCTTTTGCCGTTCTCTCCAAAAGAAGAACTGGGTGTGCTCTGGTTGCTCGTGTGTTTATATGTTTGCGCGGCGGTGACTGCGATTTGTTATGGGTTCGAGTTCCTCCAGCGCGAACTTGAGGTCCAGGGCAACTGGCTGGTTCGCCGCACGCGCGGGCTGGTAACCCATACTGTTGACCTGGACAATGTGGCCGAACTTCAGATACGCCGCCAGGGGTCGTTCTGGGCGTTCGGATTCGATGTCGGCGTTGGACTTGTTCTCAAAAAGCCGGAATATCGAGGACTCTTTGGCGTCAGGGCCGGCGGAGTGGCATGGGTGAACCGTCGGCTCCTGGGTTGCCACCTCGTCATACCAGACGTTTACGATCGGCCCTCCGAGGAGGTGGCAGCCGCGATCGCCAACGCAGTCAAGACCGTCCAAGGACGAGATATCCCGATTCAGGGGTTGGCGGCCAAACCCGCATCCCTTGGCGAAGCCGTGCCCCGAGGCACCGACGCGCTGGACGATTCCGTCTGTGTCTCGTGCGGCTATGCACTGCGAGGGCTCCAGCGAACCGGCGTCTGTCCCGAGTGCGGATTCCCGATACGCGAGTCCACCCGCTCCGACGTGGATTGGAACGTAAACGCGCAATGGGTGGCGCGGTTGCATCGTGGCAGTGTCCTCCTGTTTCTTACGGGTCTCCTGTGGTTAATGGTCATTATCGCTTCCTGGCGGTTGGTCGTGGCGCTTGTCGGTGGGACCGGCACTGTAACCAGCTTCTACATCCTGCTCGGGAGCACTATCGCTGCTCTGCTCCTGACCAGCGCTGGCACCCTGATATTCACGGCGCCGCGTCCTACGGTTTTCATGACTCGGCCTGCCCCGAGAACCAGGCGTTTTGCGCGCTACGCGTTGTCTCTGTTGTTGGTACCCGTGCTGGCGAGCCTTCGGCCCGTGGCATCCACTCAAGACCTGATCCTGCGAATCCTCTGTCTCGGCGGCACTGTTCTGGTGTTATGGACTGTGCTGGCCCTGTATGTGAGGTACTTACTCACCCAGCTCAGGCGTCCTATCTTGCGGTCTGCCGCGTCGTTTGTGGCTCTGCTGTATGGCGCCATGACCACGGTGCTCCTGGCGTTCATTGTCGTCGTGTGGTTGAGTGGGGTCATCCCTGAGATTGGCCAGGCCATTTTTCCACCGTCAAAACCGCCGAGCGACGCGGAAATGATGCAAATAACCCGCGTTTTTGCGGTGCTTATCACCGTCTTCCCTGCCTCTTTCTGTGCCTTGTTCGCCGCGATGTGGTATGCCCTGCGCCGGTTGAGGGTGCAGCAACGTGGAGGGTGACTCTGCTTCACGGACGGAGACATCTGCTGTGGTGTAAGGGCCGACGCAAAAATAACTACGCAGCAAAGTGGGGCATGAGCTTGATGGAAATCAGTTTCCCGCCCAATGCGTTAGTGCTGTTTTCGATCAGACTGTTTTGTGTTTCGACGGGTTGCCCCGGCCCCCCCGCACAGATCCGTACGTGCGGAATTACCGCATACGGCTCCTACCTCGGGTGCTTGGCGTAGAAACGTACGTTGGGATATGGATGCAGTATCTTGGCACTGGGTATCAAGCGATCGGACACAGGCCCGAAGCGCGCCCAGCTGAGCCGGTGCTTATGGCTCCTCCGCCGTAGGGCGAAGAGCCAGTGCCGGACAGCCTGGGTACGGAACTCCGTCATCCTGGCCATGTTGCCAGGAACCGCATGGTAGTTGAAGTAGCCACGCACGACTGCGCTGAGCCACTTGGCCTGCCAAACCACACATTGTAATGTTAATTTGGAATCGTTCTACTAGTGCACTGTCTAGTATCTGTAGGTCGGGTCCGCGGACCCGACCTACAGACTAAATGATCGTCGGAGTCTGCAAGAAGACACCGCAGGCCGGTCACGCAAACTCCGCCGGGTCCAGAATTACGGCAAAACCCGCAGTTCCGGCTTGAATCGAGAGCCTTCTTGTGGTAACATATTGAAACTCCGATAACTGGAGAATCCTATTGGGAGAGGAGCACTGGCCCGCCCTCGGCCCACGGGGGCGCTTAGTGAAGGAGGCAACCGATGTCAGTTCAGAGAAATACACGGTCCCATTTTCGCGGTGTGTGCCACGTAATAGCTGCCGTCGTGGTCGTCGTTGGCTTCAGCGCAACCGCACAGGCGCGCAACCCATACCGCAAGAACTTCTTCGACGCCTATCCTTCGGCGGTGGGCACGGTCTTGAACACGGTCCCCAGCCAGCCCAACCACTGCGGCGTTTGTCACTTCGACTTCGGTGGGGGCGGTATGCGGAACCCGTACGGGCTGGCGGTCGAGGCGACGGACCGCTCCGAGGCAGCCATCCTCGGTCTGGACGGTGACGATTCCGACGACGACGGATTCACCAATGGGACCGAGATCAGCGACGTGACCACGTACATCAACACGCCGACCTTTCCAGGGTTGACACCAGCCATCGTGGGAAGCGTGTCCAATGTTGACCTGGCTGACATCCAGGACCACTTGGTGCCCAGCACGGGCGGCGACACCACTCCGCCGTCCGTTACGGTCATCGTGCCCAATGGCGGCGAGACCTACGTAGGCAACAGCGGCACCACCGTGCAATGGATCGCCGGCGATGCCAGCGGCATTGCGGGCATCAACCTGTACATGTCGGACGACAACGGGGTGACGTTCCGAACGATCGCCAAGGGTCTGCCCAACAGCGGCAGTTACACCTGGCACGTGGCTAACCGGCCGACCACCACCGCTTGGTTCCGTGTGGTTGCCACCGACAACGCCTTCAACTTCGGCTAAGACGACAGCGACGCGGTCTTCACCGTCGAGTCGCCGCCGGGCGGGCTTGCCCCGACCACCTTGCGTGATTTCGACATGCCCGGCACCCAACCGTTCGAGTCCGGAATCCTCAACCCACCGGAGGCCTGCGCGGCTTGTCATGGAGGCTACGACGAAACCGTCGAACCCTATTACAACTGGCAAGGCAGCATGATGGCCCAGGCGTCGCTCGATCTGCTTTTCGAGGCCAATATGGCCATCGCCAACCAGGACGCCCCTGACTCTGGTGACCTCTGCCTGCGATGCCACCTCCCGCGCGGATGGCTGCAGGGGCGCTCCGTACCCACCGATGGCAGTCAGATGCTGAGCACCGACGAGAGCGGTGTGTCCTGCGATTTCTGCCGTCGGCTGGTCGATCCCTTCTTCGACCCGCTGGAGAACCCGGCCGAGGATGAGGGTATCCTTGCCGCCCTGAGCTTCCCGGCCAACGACTTCGGCACCGGTATGGCCACCATCGATCCAACCGGTGCGCGACGAGGCCCGTTCGTCGATGCCACCAGTGGACATCCGATCCTTGTGTCGCCGTTTCATCGCGAAGCGGCCCTGTGCGGGACCTGTCACGACGTGAGCAACCCGGCCTTCGAGAAGGACGGCGAGGGCAACTATGTGCCCAACGCATTCGACACGACGGCCACCGACTTCTCCGCCCACACCATTGCCCCCGTGGAACGTACCTACAGCGAGTGGTTCTACAGCGAGTACAACACTCCCACAGGCGTCTACGCCCCTCAGTTCGGGGGCAACAAGGACTACGTGGCCACCTGCCAGGACTGCCACATGCGTGACGTCACGGGTGAGGGTTGCGGCTTTGGCACGCCCCCGACTCGCACCGACCTGCCGCTGCACGACATCACCGGCGGCAGCACTTGGTTCCCCGGCCTGCTCAGCACGTTGTACCCAGGCCAAGTCAACGATGCCGCCCTGCAGGACGGCATCACCCGGGCAAGATACATGCTCCAAAACGCCGCCGAGCTGGCTGCGGTGCAGGAGGGCCGGGACCTGAAGGTGACCGTCACCAACAACACCGGCCACAAGCTGCCCACCGGCTATCCCGAGGGTCGGCGCGTCTGGATCAACGTGAAGTTCTATGACGATTCCATGGCCCTGATCTCGGAGTCCGCCGCGTATGATCCGGCTACGGGCGTCCTGAGCCACGACGCCGAAACCAAGATATACGATATCGAGCCGGGGCTGGACGAGGTCACCGCCCCTCTGGTGGGTGTGGCTCCCGGACCGTCATTCCATTTCGTGTTAAATAATGCGGTCTTCAAGGATAACCGCATTCCACCGCGCGGGTTCACCAACGCCGCTTATGCCGACTTCGGCGGTGCCCACGTCGCCTACAGCTACCCCGACGGCCAGTATTGGGATGACACGTACTACAGCATTCCTGCCAACGCGACGTCGGCAGAGGTCACGCTTTATTACCAGAGCACCAGCAAGGAGTTCATGGAGTTCTTGCGCGATGAGAACACCACCAACACCAAGGGCCAGGAGATGTACGACCTGTGGAACAACAACGGCAAGAGCCCGCCGGAGATCATGGCTCAAGCTCAACTCACCCTGGCGGAACCGGTGCCCGGAGACTACGACGGCGACGGCGACGTAGACCTGGACGACTATGCCAACTTCCCGGGCTGCATGACTGGGCCTGGCGGCGACATCTTGCCAAATTGTGATCCATTCGATTTCGATGCCGATGTGGACGTCGATCTGCAAGACTTCGCTGGTTTCCAAGAGCGGTTCACCGGGTAGTTGAATCTAGCAGGTAGGGGCTCGGGCGCTGATCAGCCGTCGTGAAATTTGTGGCCCCGACGTCAGGCGCGCTCGAGGTCCGGTCACGACACCTAGACTTCGGGAAAGTGATAGGACTACCATCTGGAGTGGTAATACCACCTCCAAGCGTGTCGAAGCGTCTAAGAATGCGAAGGATCGCGATTGCGCAAACGGGGAATCACGCGAAAACACTGTAAACAAGAGGTTTTGAGAGCGAATCGGTCAGGGCGTGAGCCTTTCGTCCGGCGTGTTTCAGTTTTTGCACATTACCCATCCGCCACCACAACCGTCCTCAGCCCGGTCACGCAAACTCCGCCGGGGCCAGACCATCTGCTACGTCTTGCAGCTTGGCCGGCTCGCGGATGAGTATCCGCTGCTCGCGCGTTTCGATCAACCCGCACTCGACGAGGCGGTGAAGGGTCCGAGAGAGGGTCTCGCTGGTCAGGTTAAGATGACTGGCCAAGTCCTTCTTGCGCATGGGAAGCGTAAACTCGCCACGGCCCCCGGTGCTGTCCGATTGGATCAGGTGCCTGGCCACGCGAGCGGTAGCGTCCCGAAGGACGAGGTCTTCCATCAAGCCCACCAGCGTGTGGACCCACTTCGACATACCGGTCATCATCTCGATGCAGAATGCGTGGTCTTCGCTTGCGATCCGGCGGAACCCGGCTTCAGGAATCAGTGCACACACGGAATCTTCGGTCGCCTCGGCGAAGGCCGGGCAGTTAAACTGCCCGATGGCCGCCACTTCGGCAAACGTCGTGCCCGGATAGGCGAAGTGCAGGACATGCTCCTTGCCGTTGGGAGCGAGTTTGTAGACGCGGATTGCTCCCTCGCCAACCACATAGATCCCCGGGCAAGGGTCGCCATCGCGGAAGATCATTTGCCCCCGTTTGAAGCGGACCGTCCGGGCGATCTTTGCGATCTTCGCGAAAGAGGCCTCGCTCAGCCCGCAGAACAGGCCGCAGCCGCGGATTGTCTTGATCGTCGCACTTTCCATATCAGCCTTGCAAAAAACACGAAAAAACTCCGGGCTTGATCCGGGTCAAGGCGGCGAACCCTGCGATGTTCGATAATCCAGTATGGCGAGGAAGTAGCGTTTCGGCAACCCGACCCGGAACAGGAGTGAAGCAACATGATTCGCGAAATCGTTACGATTGACGAAGACCTCTGCAACGGCGGGTGGTCAGGGCACCCGCCCGTCAATAAGTAAGCCTGACCCCCTTTCCCTCAGTTCGCCCAGCCCAGCGTCAATGTTGCATCCAATCTGACGAGTTGCTATACTATCGGGCATCATGGCTCTTGGTGTGTAAAGCGGTGGTTGAATCGGAGGGCGTGGCATGTCTCGTGGATTGATGGTCGGGTTGGTTTTAGGCGTGATGGTTGGAACGGCGTATGGGCAGCCGAACCTGTTGACAAACGGCAGTCTCGAAGTCGGAGTTGATGTAGGAACCCATGTTGAGCTTCCGGTTGGGTCCACAGGCATCTCCGGGTGGTTGGTGATCGTTGATCCAATCGACTATATTGGGACGATGATTCCCGCCTCCGATGGCAATAGGTGCGTGGATTTGAACGCCAGTCCTAGCTCTGGTGGGATCGCACAGTCGTTCGCCACGATTCCCGGGGAAACCTACAATGTTTCCTTCGACCTCACCAGCAATGAAATGACTGGTCCCGCGGCTCGCCCCGTGCGAGTTCAGATAGACGGCGGCACAATCTATGACTACTCTGGAGTTTGTCAGCCTTGAGCCTTCAAGCAACTTCGGTCCCATGGTGGACAATGTAAGCGTGGTCCGGTCAGCCCCGAGCATCCCCACCGTCTCCGAATGGGGCTTGATCGTGATGATGTTGCTCATACTCACCGCTGGCTCCATTGTCTTCATGCGTCGAAGCCAACATCAAGTAGCGTAGCAAGACAGCCAAACGAGAACCCAAGCCGTCCCTTGTGGGCGCCGGGTGCTTCCGACAAGCCCAAGGGTGGCACGGACAAAGCCCGCGCC
>JAGLWJ010000077.1 GCA_023133475.1 Phycisphaerae bacterium
CTGCGGACCCGACCTACAAACTTGCTGCCTTGTTGCCTTGTTGCCTGCCCTACGGCGGGTGGAACCCGCCCTACCTCTGGCCCGAGCCCAAAGTGCAAGCTTGTGTGGGCCAACGGCTGGGGGTGTGCCCGGCTGCGGCTTCGAGAAGGCGGTGGCGTAAGAGCAGCCCACGACGACGGCGGCGACGCCAGGACCTACGAGTATCGGCGGCAAAGGCTAATGCCGCCGACCCACAAGGGTCCTCGCAGAGCAGAGGTGAGCCAGGCCCCCACCGAAGCACGCAGATCGTGCGATCGGTGCACTCATCCAGATAGCAAGTGAGCAACTCGGCTGGAAGAGGTCTGCGCGACCATCGGCTCCACGTCTCTATCGAACTCCTCCAGCGTCGTTTGGCCACCACGGAATGGATACGCTCGAACAAAACCCGATTGACCTGGTAAGGCAGAAAGGTCTCGGTGAGCACGCGGGCCAACGCCACATGATGGAGCTGGTGATCCAAGGGCATAATCGCTTCGAGGGCGGCACAGGCCCGTTCGCCCGCTTCCGCATCCGCCCGGGCTTCCCAGTAGACGTGCCCGAAATGGACCGTCGTGCCGGTGGTCACGATCTGGTACGGGACGAATTTCCCATGAGCGACGGTGTCGGCAGCCAGATGAGACAGGTAACCATATGCAAAGGCCCGCCCACGATCGTCATCGGCTTCATCGAGCAGACGGAATCCCGTGGACCAGTGATGGCAAAACTGCTTGATACGGCTGAGACGCTTGGCGAAGACCATGTCGGTGGCCAAGGCACCATACAGGTAATCCTGCACATGGCGACTGATAATCACCGCAACCGCCGCCGGCAGCAGGGAAAGGTTGGAGAGCAGGTTGCCGGCCAACTTGACGTGGGTGACCGGACCCCAGGCAAACAATGTTTGGGCGTCCAGCAAGACGCAAGCGGCGGCAACCGTCAAAATGAACCAGGGTTTACCGATACGCATATCTTGTTACTCGTTAGCACTTCACCCCATTACGTGACATTATAGCATTTTCCATTTGTCCGGCGAGACGTAGGGCGGGTTTTACCCGCCATCTCTGCGTTCTGCGGCGGGTGGAACCCGCCCTACAACGATGATGCGCCGTTTTCCCCGTTTTTCACGCTCCATATTTTCACGCTTCCATCTACACGCTCCCATCTACACGCTCCCCTTCGGGTCGCCGCTAAACGCTGTGGACTTGTCGCCGCTGCCCCACATTTTTCATGAACGCAGAGACGCAGAGAGCGCAGAGAAGAGAAGAAGGGAGTGCACCCAACGACAATGTGTCCTCTCCCCCCATTTTCCATTTTCCATTTTTTAGATGCAATTGCCCTGCTCTATCCCCCGCCCGCCGCTTGCTGTCCTTGACGATAGCGGGGTGGGACGGCTACACTCCTATCGGCGTGAGCGTGGCGGGGCTGCTGTTGTGGGGCAGGTCCGATAATCTGCCGGGGATGGCGGTGACGCCCGAAATGAGGAGTAGTTCGATGGCTGATGAAAAAGCACATCTGACGGTGGTTGAACAGGGCGGCGTCAACATTGTCAAGTTCAGTGATCACAAGATACTGGAGGAGCTGTCGATTTGCGAAATCGAGGAGGAACTGCTCCGCCTGGTGGATTCCAGGAGCACCATCAACCTTTTGCTGAACTTCCAGAACGTCGAGCATCTATCCAGTGCCGCGTTGGGGATGTTGATCAAACTGAAAGAGCAGGTCTCCAAAAAGAGCGGTCGGCTCAAGCTTTCGGACATTCGACCGCAGATATACCAGGTGTTCAAGATCACCCAGCTCAATAAGCTGTTCGACATTCATCCCTTGGCGGCAGATGCTCTTAAGTCTTTTTAGTGCACGTTGCCGTGTTCAGCGGTTTCGGTGCCGACAGGTGTTGTGGTTTTGGTGTGATGTTGGCTGATCCCGACAACGAAGCAACGTTCAAGGTGCTGACTGTCCCAGGCAGTCTGCAACGGGTCCGGAAGGCGGCGGACGCGATTCTGCAGGACGTGGAAGCGGCCGGCTATACCACTGAGGCGGTCTTTGCCATCAAGCTGGCTTTGGAGGAAGCCATCACCAATGCCATCAAACACGGCCACAGTTCCGATTCGTCCAAACCCGTCACCCTGTGTTACGCGGTCTCTGCGGAAAAGTGTGTTATCATCATTCGGGATCAAGGTGGGGGTTTCAACCCCCGCGAGGTTCCGGATTGCACCAAAGCCGAACGTCTGGCATTGCCCTATGGGCGGGGCATCATGCTTATGCGCACCTACATGGATCGCGTCTCCTACCGAAAACACGGGTCGGAAATTTACCTCATGAAACGAAACAAATAAACGTAGGGCGGGTGGAGCCTCGCGGAGCGAGGTGGAACCCACCAACCGGGGACGAGTCCAAAGTCCCTGGTCCAAAGTCCCGTTGGTTTCTGACTTTGGACTTTGGACTTTGGACCAGCCGTGACATTCTCAAGAGGTGGGTAAAGGCGGGTGAAACCCGCCCTACAGGGCATGGTGCGAAAGCAGGGCAATGATTCGCAAAACAGTTCACTTTTCGGGGATGGTTCAGGGGGTTGGTTTTCGCTACACCACCCGGCGCCTTGCGCAGGATTTTGAGGTTTTCGGCTGCGTCCGCAATCTGGCGGACGGGCGGGTGGAACTGGTGGTGGAGGGCGAACCGGAGCAGATCGACGGGCTGGTGCAAACCGTCCAGCAAACCATGCGCTCTTACATACGCGAATCGACCTGCTCCGAATCCACCCCCACCGGCGAGTATCGCGGTTTCAGCATTGCTCTCTAAAACCGCGCCCATCAGGCGGGCTCTGAAGTGCACACGCATTAGAGAGACAATGCGTGCCCGTCAGAGCCCCACCAGGGTTAGCGCCTGCGCCTGAAGATCGTCAACCCCCCCAGCCCCAACAGTGCCAGCGAAGCCGGCTCGGGGATGCAGATGGTGTCAATAATGATTTCGTCTATGTACAAACCCCAGGCATTATCCAGCGTGAGGGTTTCCTGAGCCGGGGCGCTGTCCATGCGGTAGTAGATGTAGTCGTAATACCACCCGCCACCGAGGTTCACGTTCATGTCCGTCTCGATGAAATCCACGCTCGGGTTCCATATGTATCCCGGGGCACCGTCCCAATGCCAGACCACCTGTAGCACGATGTCCTTGTAATCGTATGACCCACCACAGTTGGGTAGCGTAATGACAATATTGTCCATTTCGTCGAACAAAATCCCATCCCGCCCGGAGTAGTTGCCCAGACGCTCGTAGTCGTGGGTCGCCGAGTCCAGAACCGGCTCGCCGTAGGGATTGTTGTCCACCTCGGGATAAACCGGCGGCCAGGCGGTGTCGTCTTCAAACGTCCATTGCTGGTATGTGGACCCGGGATCCCCTCGCCACGTCGGTGGATGAATGTCTTCGGCAAAAGCCGCCACCGGGACCAACAATACCGCCGCAATCAATACTGCAACCAAATGTTTCATAATCATCTCTCCTCCCAAGTATTATCAAAAACGTCTTCAAATCCCAAAAGAATGGGGTCGGCCCCCAGCCGGCGACCGACCCCGGGTATAAAGTTGTTCCCTAACGATCCTCACGAGGCCGGGCTACACCGCTTTGCGCCGGCGAACCAGGGCCAGACCCCCCAGACCCAACAAGCTCAGCATGGTCGGCTCAGGAACCTGTGTGATGCTGATGCTCCATCCGCCGGCGATCGCACCGGTGTCATACGATGCGTCATCGACGGCATAGAGACTCCAAGTGCCATTGCCGCCCAAACCGGAGAACACCGCCAGTTCCTCACCCCACGGGCCTGCGGGGGCGGGAGCGGGAAAATCATCTGGAAGATATCCGGTGAAGTCGGTCGGGCAGTAAGTGCCCTCGACAATCGGCGTCGGAACTTCCGGGAAACCGTCAGCGATGGTGATATCCACATCGACAATGTCATAGCTGAAGCCCGCGTCCGACATCAGCAGGACATTGGCGCCCGTGGGCCCGACCAGCAGAATGTCCAGATCGCAAGGATACGTGTGTGACACGTCATACAGCGTCACCGTAACAGACTCGATCGCATTGGCCAGCCCGGACACCTCGATTTCGCTGGGGTATGGAACGGCCGGCCCAAAGGTCTCCCCAGCCCAGTCGATCGGCGTGGGGTTCATGAATGTTTCGGCGTCGGCGAACGTCGCCGGCACTAATACCATACACAATACAAGCACAATCTTGCGCATGTTCCTCTCTCCTTCGACAAAAAACGGCTAGCGACGACGACGAACCAGCGTCACACCCCCCAAAACCAGTAAGGCCAATGCCGACGGCTCGGGAACCTGAGTGATGGTGATGCTCCAGCCACCAGCGATCTCACCGGTGTCCAGCGAAGCGTCATCGACCACATAGAGGTCCCAAATACCGTTGCCGTCCAACCCGGAGAACACTGCCATTTCGCTGCCCCACGGGCCCGCCGGCGCGGGAGCGGGGAACTCGTCGGCAGAAGTGCCCTCGTTGCTCGGGCAGTAGGTGCCCGAAACTATCGGCGTGGGCACCGCCGGGAAACCATCGGCAAAGGTCAGGTCCACGGCGTAGATGTCATGGAAGTAACCCGCGTCCGACATCAGTAGCACATTGGCACCAGTCGGGCCAACCAGCAGAATGTCCAAATCGCAAGGCCAACTGTGCTCTATGCCAAAGAGCGTCACCGTGACCGACTCGATGGGATAGGCCAATCCGGAAACGTCAATCTGGCTGGGGTACAGAAGCGCCGATCCGGAAGTGCCCGTGCCCCAGTCAATCGTGGTTGGATTTGAGAACGTCTGAGCACCGGCTGCCGTCGCCAACCCCACGACAATAAACGATACTAATGCTATGTTGCGCATTCTTTTCTCTCTCCTTCGGTTATCAGTAAGTAACTAACGACGACGGCGAACCAGGGCGAGACCGCTCAAACTCAACAAACTCAGCACGGTCGGCTCGGGAACAACAGTAATGCTCCAACCCCCGGCAATCGCGCCGGTGTCCTGCCCCACATCGTCATAGACATAAAGGCTCCAGGTGCCGTTGGGGTCGGTTCCGGTGAAGGCCGCCATTTCGCTGTCCCACGGGCCAACCGGGGCGGGAGCGGGGAATTCGTCGGGGTAATAAGCCTCGACATCCGTCGGGCAATAGGTGCCCGAAACAAACGGTGACGGCACCTCCGGATAACCATCCGCAAAGGTGAGGTTTATGTCGACAACTTCATTACCGCCGCCGGCATCCGACAGCAGCAGAACGCTGGCACCGGTGGGGCCGACCAGCAGAATGTCCAGGTCGTTACACCAGGTGTGCGACAGGCCAAAAAGTGTCACCGTAACAGACTCAATCGAATAGGCCAGCCCCGAAACCTCGATCTCGCTGGGATACAACACCGCCGCACCGGCGGTCTCTCCAGCCCAATCTATCATCGCCGGGTTCGAGAACGTCTGAGCACCGGCCACCGTCGCCAGCCCCAGGACAAGACAGGATACTAATGCAGTTTTACGCATGTTATTTTTTCTCCCTCACTTATCATATCGCCGCCGGTGCAGGCTGCCGGAGTGAAACTTGCCGAGCAACTCACACCTCGCAACCTGCACCAGGGCGACAAATCACACTTCATACTTAACGACGACGAACCATCGCCAACCCACCCAGCGCCAGCAATGCCAACGCGCTCGGCTCGGGAATGGCAATGCTCCACCCACCGGCTATCGAACCGGTGTCAATGCCCATGTCGTCGAACACATAGAGACTCCAGATGCCGTTGAGGGCCGATCCGGGTAATACGTTAAAGACCTCCATCTCACTCCCCCAGGGACCGATAGGGGCAGAACCAGGGAAGTCATCAGAAGGGTAAGAGTCCACGTCTGTCGGGCAGTAGGTGCCCGAAACGATCGGCGAGGGCACTTCCGGGTAACCGTCGGCAAAGGTGAGGTCCACGTCGACAATGTCATCACCGCCGCCCATGTCCGACATCAGCAGAACACTGTCGCCGGTGGGTGCCACCAGCAGAATGTCCAGGTCGGCCGGGAAAGTGTGTGACAAGTCAAAGAGCGTCACCGTGACGTCAACCACCACATCGTCGGTCATCCCAAAAACCAGAATCTCACTGGGATACGGAGTCGCCGGGCCGTAGGTCGCTCCAACCCAACCTATCGGCGTCGGGTTAGAGAACTGGGCGTCGGCCACCGTCGCCAGAACCAACGTCAGACATGATACTAGTATAATCCTATACATCCCCTTCACTCCCTCACTTGTCATGCCGCCACCGGCGCGGGCCAAATGGCCCGCGCCGGGACGACAATTATGCCTAACGACGACGAATCAATACGAAACCGCCAAAAGCCAGCAAGGCCAACGCGGTAGGCTCGGGAATCACGGTGATCGAGCCGGCAGTGAACATCACATCCGCAAAGCCCGCCGGATCAAGTGCAAACCCTTCGCCCAAGTCGCCCAGAGTGTAGCTCAGGTTCAGATCCGTGGTGCCGATGCCAGTCGGTATGAAGGTGAACGTCCCCAAGAGGATGTCATCACCACTCACACTGTCGGGGAACGCCAGACCGGCCAGACCATCACCGTCACCGGTTCCGCCGGGCTCATCCCAGACACCACCCAGGTCGAAAGCCATCTGCGAAACGATTCCAGGGGTCGCAAGCTCCAGGTCCAACCCCCACCCGAAAACCAGCTCGGGAATGTCCGCCACAATGTCCACGGTGAACGGGCCGTCAAGAATGTCCACCGTTATGGCCGACGGGGCGAATTCCACACTAATGCATGGGGGTATAGCAGCGGCCTGGCTGGCCAGTAAGCCACCGGTCAAAAACATGATACACAATACCTTCTTCATTCTAAATCCTCCCTCGCATCGTTACGATGCGTTTGGTTTCCTCTCTTTTCCCAAAAACTTCTCTCTCAAAAGGTTTCACGCTCTTGCGCTCTACCGGGAGTTTGTTCCCAAAACGTTCTGCTGCAACGTGCTCTGCTTCTCCAGCGCCGGACCGAGGTTCGGGCTGATCGGAGCCGGTTGCACCGGGCGCACCACGGGGCGCGGCTGCAGGTTGTGCTGCGAATGCGGCACCTTGAAGGCCTTACCATTGGCTTCACTGTAGCACTGCATCCATGCCTGGAAATCGACCAGACTGATGTATCCGTCCTCGTCGAAGTCCGCCTCGGGGACGAACTTGTTGGGCTCAGGATCGGTCGCGCGGCTTCCAAAAGCATCCAGGATCACGTAGTAATCCGCCTCATCGACCACACCGAACGGCTCGGCCAAATCGCACCAGAAGCCTCCGACAACCGTGATGGTGTAATCCTCGACCTCACCGTACTGAGTGTCGCCACACGGCACGGGGAGATAGCCGTCGTCGATGCGGACACGCATGACCGTGTCACCGATCACAGCGTCAACCGGAGGAATGATGATCCCGGTGTACGGGCCTAAGCCCTCGCCGAGGAAGATCATCTCGCTCTCCTCGAAGACGTAGTTCTTGTTCCAGTCCACCCACAGGGCACACTGGTCGGAGGAGTAGGGATGCCCGTTCTCGACAGTAATGGCATACTCGCTACCGATCTCCATCTCGGTGGAGATGTCGGTGTAGTCCGCGTAGTTATCGCACTCGCTGGAGTTGTCGATGGCCCCGACGGCCACGCGGCTGATGTACTCGTAGCAGGACAGGGTGGTGGCGTCGCAGTACTGCGGTTCGCACGGCACACCGGTCAGGGTGGCTTCATACTCCATGCCGCAAGGCACGCCTTCAAACACATTCGGTGCCACAATAACCCACCAGGTGCCAGGCGACAGGCATTGGGTGATCGAGATTTCCTCGCAATCGCCGGCGGTGTCGGACAGCAGTAAGCTGGTGGTGCAGGTTTCGGGATCACCACCGTTGTCCATGAGCCCGATGAGCACGTCAAACTCAGCCTCAACCGTCCAGGTGATCTCGGTCCAGTCGGCGATGGTGAACTCGTACCAGTCGGTGTCACGGAACTGGCCCGGGTCGCCGGTGCAGATATCGTCCACACAGGTCTCGCCGGCCGGGCAATCATCGTCGATTTCGCAGACGATGTCGTGCTCGTAGGTTCCCGACTCGCCGCAGATGATCTCATCGAGGCTCAGCGGGGAGAAGACCGGCGGGTCGTTCAGGCAGCCCCCGTTGGTCTCATCATCGTAGTTGTACCCGCACAGCGGCTCGTTCTCCGGAGTCGCGCTCGGATCGCACACCACGTTGCAAGGCTCGAACTGCTCGATGGTCAGGATGAATTCGTAGCAGTAGAAAGGCCAAGGCCAGATGTCCACATGGATGTAGTACACACCCGCGGTGAGGAACAGTTCCTCGATGGCCCGCGGCTCGCTACCACTGCCGGTGGCGGTGGCGATGCAGTCCTCGCCCAGCGGGCAGGTGTCGCCGATGCCGACACCCGTCCAGGTGGTGTCGTTAAGCGGCTCGAGGACGATGTTGACCCACATGTCTTCGGTGATGGTCAACTCGTAGATCATGTCCTCGTCGCCGTCGTAGGACCCCAGGCAGGTGTCGCTGTAGTTGTCCTCACGACCACAGGTGGTGTTGGCGTTCACGTAAGGCAGATCAGCCACACCCAGCGTCACCGGCATCGGGGCTTCGCAGTTGTCGCCCGGCGTCGGGCACATGGTCGTCGCACAGGTGGAGCCGTAACCCATGAAGGTTCCACCGGCATCGGTGCACTCCGCCTCGGTGTACTCTTCGCAGTCGCCCGAAGGCCACAAGCAGCACGCGCCTACGGCACAGGGATCAGGATCACACGAAACGTCGTCGCCGACGTAGGATCCGCCGGCAGCCGCACACTCACCGGGGGTCAACACCTGACATCCGGTATCCGTGCAGCACGCCCCGGTGGGAATCGTGCAGTCCACGTCCGGCGTGCACGCAACACCGTCGTCAGACAGATCCAGTTGGATGATGCCCGGCTCGGTGGTCGGCCGGTACAGACCCACCAGAACGTAGTAGGTGGTATCCATCTCGGAGCACCAGGTCAACGTGGACAGGTAGTTGGCGTAACCGTCACACTCATCGTCATTGCCGGCCACACAGATCAGATAATCGCAATCGCCACAGTACACGGCGATCTTGGTGTCGCTGACCTCGGTTCCGGCATTACAGGTGGTGGCGGTGATGCTGTTGCCCGTGCCGGTCACGGTGAACCACACGGTCTTGGCCGGCGGGTACGTGCCCATCTCGCCACAGGGCTCCTCGACATCGTCGGTGGCATTGGTGTTGTCGAAGGTGATCGAAGCAGGCAGCTCGGCGATCTCTACGGCATCAACGCACTCATCGTTGTCCGGGGTCACCGGGCAGGTTGTGGTGGCGCACTCGGTTCCGATGCCCATGAAGTTCTCGGTGCAGGCATCTTCGGAGAGGTCGTCACAGCTTCCGTCGGGATTGCAGCAGGCGCCGGTGCAGACAGTATCGACACACAGCGTGCCGTCGCCCATGTAGGTTCCCTCGCACTCAGCCACAGGCACCTCGCTGCAAGTGCCGTCGCTCATGCAGCACGCGCCGACCGCGCAATCCTCGCAGGTCACCATGCCCACGTAAATCGCGCCGCACTCCGGCAGGAAAGCGCCGTCAAAGTCGGCACCAACCCACAGATAGTAGTTCCCAGGCGGCAGGCAGGCAGAGACAACCACTTCTTCACACTCCGCCGCCGTGGCACTGGCGATGGTCGAGTGATCCGAGCAGTCGCCCGCCCCGGCATCCATCAGGAAGATCAGCACCGGGAAATCAGCCTCGACGGTCCAGGCAAGCTGTTTGGTTTCGGTCAGGGTGATCTCGTACCAGTCGGTGTCGCGGAAGGTGTAGGGGCCGAAGCTGCATACACCAAGGTCACACGTTTCACCACTCGTGTAATACGGGCAATCCGAGTCGTACTCGCAGGTGATGTCGCCCTCGTAACTTCCACTCTCACCGCAGATGGTCTCATCGCAGTTGGCCGGCGAGAAGACCGGATTGGTTTCGTCATTGCAACCCGCGTTGGTCACGTCCTGGTAATCCGGCCCACAGATGGGCTCGCCTTCCGGCGTGGCTCCGGCCGGGCACGTAACGATGCACGGGCACTCGTCGCAGGTGGTGTCGGCACCGAGCCACATGTCCGCACAGGCGGATTCCTCAGTAATGTCGCAGGTGCCGTCAGGGTGACAGCAAGCCCCCAGAACGACACCACACGGCGGGTCCAGGTCCGCACAGAGCACGCCTTCCTCGAACCGCATGTCAGTCCCGACGCAGTCCACCAGTTCCACGCCGTCGTTGCACTCCGCGGTGATGTTGTTGCAGCACGCACCCGGCTGCGGGGGCGCGTCGCAGGTCAGCGCGATGGTGTGCGGGCCGTTGGTGTGCCCGCCCGAGTAGAAGTCCACCAGGACCAGGTAGGTTTCACCCGGAACCAGGCCGGCCAGGGTGATCTCCGGCGGGCCGAAGTCCGGGGCGGAGCAGAAATCATCGTCGCACTGGTGCTCGACCAGCGCGTCACAGGTGCTGTCATACGTGAACACCGTCATCACCGAGTCTTCCGCCAGATCACTGTCGCACATCGACAGTGTGCCGGTGGCGCTGGTCGCGGTGAACTGGAACCACACCGACGCATCGTGGGTGTACGGGCCTCCGCTGGCGATCTCGCACGAACTGGTCGGATCGTTCTCCGTCCCACCGGAAGTTATACCCGTAAGGTCGAAGGTGATCGACTGGCCACAGTTGATGGTTGCAGCCTGGGCACACTCGTCGGCGATGTTGGGGCACTGGAATTCGGGGCAGGTCTCGCCCTCGAACCAGATGCCGGCCAGAGCGGCACATTCCGCCGCGGTGTTGGTGGCTTCGCAGACTCCATCAACGCAACACGCCCCGGTGGGCGGCTCGCCGCACGAAACGCTCAGATCAAAAGGCCCACCCTCATTGCTCTCGCCGTAACAGTCGGCGATAATGAAATAGGTGATGCCCGCTTCCGCGTCGAACATCAACCCCTCATCCGCACCGCCGCAGCAGTTGTCCGAACCTGCCACACACGTGCCCACAACGTCGCCACAATCAGTGACCACATACAGTGCCGCGTCGTAGTCCAGGTTGGTCATCGCGACAGTCACTTCCTGGGTGTCAGCCACCGCCAACGAATAGACGGCGTCCGGGCCGGCCTCGGCATAACCGGTGCATCCACCGCTCTCGGGGTCGTAATCGTTGTTCAGCCCGGCGTTGGTCTCACCGGCCAACACATCACCACAGTTGACTACCGTAGCGGTCTCGCAGGTGTCGTTATTAATGACGGGCTCACAATCACAACTTTCATTTGCCTCTGCCAGGATGACACACTGGCCGTCCCACGACGTATTGCAGCAGTAGTTGTCGACGGCACACACCGCTGCCTCGCAAACCGGGTCCTCGCAACCGGGCGGATCACCGGTTGCACCCTCGCAGCAGTCGCCGCTGTCCCGCGAATTGGCGGTGGGCAGCGGCAGACGCTCCAAAGTCATCATCGCCCCGGGATCAGCCGCCGACATCTTTGACTGCGACTTGATTTTTCCCGAAACACGTGCCGGTGTCGCCGGCACTTCGGCCTTTGCCGCCTCTTTGTTGACCATCGAGATCTTCGCGATCAGGTCCGTGTCAACAGCCGAGAGGCTCTTCTGGGCAGTTGGTGGGTTGACCGCCGTACCGGCCAACACCATGCTCGTACACAGCAGTACGGCACTCAACACACATACTTTCGACTTCCACCTCATCTTCATACCTCCTTACAACCTTGATTGCGTGTCAGTAATGACACTACTCTGTCTCCCTCCGACAAAGCGATCCACACATATCGCCGCCGGATTCCATTTACACATAAAACGAAACGGAAAGACCGCGAGACACATCGTCGCGAACCATCCGAAGTGTGGTCGATAAAACACGCCCCCCGCCCCCGAAACCCGGGGCCGGACGACAGGAATAGCTTCTGCTTTCAAACTCCACTTGTGATGCGGGCACCCTTCTCTCCCTCCCCAAAGAACCGGGACTTGCTCTCCCCCGGCAAAGCAAACAAAAAAGAGCTGATTCCTGCGCACCCCGCAAGGTGCATTGGAATCCAACTCTTACTCTACCACCTATATCGTTACCGGGACCGCAGCAAACCGTCAGGCCGACACTGCGTGCTTTGGTGGGGTTCTCTCCTCTCCCGCCAAGGCGCCTGCCCCAGGCAATTTCTCTCTCTGTCAGGCAGTTTAACCGAATCGACAACGCCGTGTCAAGGGCTTCATGCAAACAATTCCACATATAAGTTCCTGAATTGTTATGTTTTTTCGAGTCCGAATGTGCACAGGCCCGCACATCTGCGCAGCCGGATGCACATCTGCGCATTTTTCTGCACACCCGGTGCTCGGTTGTGATTGACTCGATGGATCACCGACGCATGGGTGGCCCATCCAACGTAGGGCGGGTTCCACCCGCCTTTTTGACCTCGTGTTGTGGGGCACCTGTCCCTTGCAAACATTATCCGGTGGGCGTAGTCTGTTGCCCGATAACGCCCGGTTTTAACCGGCGTCGATTGGGGATGCCTCCTTTATAGGAGGATGTGCTGGTCATTACCCGCACCACCCCGCATTTCCGCGGGGGATGCTGAAAGGATGGATCAATGGAAGTTGTACTCGATGGAAATTCTCTCTCGATTGAACAAATCCGTGCGGTGGCCCGCCAGAAAGCCACCGTCTCGGTAGCCCCCCAGGCCCGGGTCAAGATGCAGGGCTCACGCGACTTTATCGAACGCAGTGTGGCGGAGGGGGCGGCGATATACGGCGTCACCACCGGTATCGGCGAGTTCGCCCGCATCCAGATATCACCAGAGCAGAGCGCCGAACTCCAGCGGCGGATCATCTACAGCCACTCTGCCGGAACCGGTGACCCCCAGCCGGAAGACGTGGTCCGGGCTGGCATGCTCTTGCGTGCCAATGTGTTGGCCAAGGGTTATTCGGGCGTGCGGCTTTCGCTGCTCGACACCGTGTTGGAGATGCTCAACAAGGGCGTGGTTCCGTTCATCAATGAGAAAGGCTCGGTGGGCACCAGTGGCGATCTGTCCCCGCTCTCGCAGTTTGCCGAGGTCGCACTTGGCGAAGGGCGGGCCTTTTACAAGGGCGAATTGGTGTCCGGGGCACAGGCCATGAAACAAGCCGGCGTCAAACCCACCGATCTGACTTACAAGGAGGGGCTGGGGCTGATCAACGGCTCGCAGGTGATGACCGCCGGTGCGGCTTTGCTGGTCTACGATGCCGAGCGGATACTCAAAAACGCCCTGATCGCCAGTGCGATGGCATTGGATGCTTTGCGTGCGGTGCAGCGGGCCTACTATCCACCGGTGCACCGGGTTCGCCCGTTTCGAGGGCAAAACGCCGTGGCGGGCAACCTGCTGCGCCTCTTTGCCGACAGCGAGATAATGGCCAACAGCACCGGGCGGGTCCAGGACGGATACAGCATGCGCTGCACACCGCAAATTCTGGGGCCATCCTTTGACACCCTCGAATACGTGCGTGGCATCGTCAACACCGAGGTCAACTCCGCAGCCGATAATCCCCTATTCTTCGGCGAGGAGGGCGAATACTTCGCAGCCGGAAACTTCCATGGGCAGGCTATTGCGATGGTTGTTGACTTCCTTTGCATCGCCATGTCCGAGGTGGCCAACCTTTCCGAGCGGCACACCAACCGCATGTTGAACCCGGTATTGTCTGGGCTTCCGGACTTTTTGGTCGAGGGCAAGGGGCTCAATTCGGGTCTGATGGTGGCTCAGTACACCGCTGCCGCGTTGGTCTCGGAGAACAAGGTGTTATCGCATCCGGCTTCGGTCGATTCGATCAGCGTATCCGCCGATCAGGAAGACCACGTCAGCATGGGGCCTATTGCGGTCCGCAAGTGCACGGAGATTCTCAAGAACGTCCGCACGGTGTTGGCCATCGAGATGATGTCTGCGGCTCAGGCGTTTGAGTTTCATGAGGGTCGTCGTCCGGGCAAGGGCACGGGGGCGGCTTACGATGTGATTCGCTCGAAGGTGCCGCGTTTGGTGGACGACCGCGTGCTCTATCCCGACATCGAGCACATCCGCCTGATGGTCGAGGACTGTACCATCCTCGATGCGGTGGAGGCGGAGATAGGCCCGCTGCTCCTGTCCCGCGACATGGATTTGCCCAAGCCCAACGTCAAGGTTTAGCCCGGATAATTCACTGCGGGGATGGAGAAGGATGAGGGATGTAGGGCGGGTTCCACCCGTCGCACCGCACCACAAAAGCGGGTAGTCGGACGTAGGGTGGGTGGAACCTCGCGGAGCGAGGTGGATTAGATGCGATTGCCCTGCCCCACCCCCGCGATAGCGGGTAAAACCCGCCCTACTCTCGCGGGGGTGGGGATGAGCATGGTACCCTTATGCCGCGGTGTCTAGCGGCTGCGTTGCGGAGTCACCTCCAGTTCCATAGCCGGCTGCAATACCGGTTCAAGGTCGGTTAGCTGTGCCTCAAGCTCCAGCAGCTTGGCATCGAACGCCGGCTGCAATGGCAGATTGTGCCGCCGGGCGAACGCTCGGATGTCCCGGGCGTTAACAACGCCATTGCCGTCGAGGTCCGCTCGATCGGCATGGGCCACCGTCAGGCTCAACTCGGACACGCTGATGCCGGCACGCGGGGTTCGGGATACCACATCCACATGGAGCGCGGCGGGTGAAACCCGCCCTACACGACCGCAACCGTTGACGGTGTCGCCCACCTCGAAGAAGTTCGGCTGGATCAGCGCGAAGTCGTCGCCGTCATGGTAGCCGTCACCGGTGGCATCGCCGACGATGCTCTGGTCGGCGTCGATGGCGGTCTCCCAATTCGATGCCAATATCGAGAAGTCGGTGATGTCAACCAAGTTGTCCTGTGGCACAAAGGTGGTGTGGAAGTCGCCGGACGTCAGGAACACCGTCACACTATCCGGCAACGTAGTCACAAAGTCCACTGCCACCCGCTTGCCCAGCGTGTGGCCCTCCTGGACGCCAAGCCACTCGAAGCCGGCATCCAAATCCTCAAACCGCACACTCCCGACACCCTTGTTGTTGAACGTGTCAGCCGTGAAGGTGATCGGGATGATGTGCGTGCCGGTGGCACCGTCACAATCGGTGAACACGAAAGTCACCTCACGATCAATCGCGCTTCCGTCACTCGACGGCAGACCATAACCACCCGGATCATCACCGATCAGGCCTTCGATCTCAACGTTGACAACCATGCACAGGTAGACTTCAACATCGGTCTGAGCGGTGAACTCACACCCGTTGACGTTGGTCACCGTCAGATAGTAAGTCCCCGTCATAGCCAACGTGGCATCACTAATCATCGGGCTCTGCTCGGTGGAACTGAACCCGTCAGGCCCCGTCCAGGCATAGGTATACGGCCCCAGGGGGCCGCTGCTCGGGCCGCCGTACAGCTCGATGGTGTCGCCTTCACAGAAGGTCGGGCCGTTGCTGGTCGCGGTGGCCACCGTGTCGTCGATGCTGATCGTTCCGGAATCAACCTTGCCCGGTATGATCGTGGTGTTGTCATAAGCGCGAGTCAGCTTGGTGTGGAACGGCGGATCGTCCGACCGGAACGTCACACTCGTGGCACCCTCGGCAGCGGGGTCAAACAGTAAAGTGGCTACCACACCATCGGCGGACATCTCTCCGCCCGGCAGATATAGGGCGCAGGTGAGATCACCGTCGCCGTCCGGGTCGGGATCGGCGCCGTCGGGGGTGATCAACACCCAATTGGGTGCCGGGGTGATACTGACCAGCGCCAGATGGGCAGCGTCATAGTGGATCAAAGCCTGCACGCCGTTGATGGCATAGTCCAGGTCGGCCACCTCCAGGGTCACCGTGAAGGTGTCTTCGGTGCCCACACACAGCACCCCGGGTTCCTCGCCCGTCCTGAGCAGTATCTGGCCAAAGGCTGGTTCGCACTCGTCGGGGATGCCGTTGGTGTTGTAGTCCTCGCTGGTTCCGGCGGCGATGTCGGAAGCGTCGTCGTACCCGTTCAGGTTGCAGTCAGACGCCACCTCGTCGTTCCTGAGAACCGCCCGCCGCACGTTGTTGTCCTCGTCGAACTCGTCGATGGCGTCGGCTTCGTCCGCGATGGCAAACACATCGACCGAGCCCTCGAGGAACGGGGCGGCATCCTCCCATATCCAGAACGCATCGTCGTACGCTCTCGGAGCGATCGGACCGGCAATGGCGAACGTTGTCAGCAGGTCGCCGTCCACCGCATTCGCCCGCAGGGTCACTTCTACGTTGGAAACCGCCAGCGCTCCCGCGTTGGCCACGCGCACGGTGATGATCCGGTCAGCCTGGCCGGCGTTTTGCACCAGAATGGAGTCGATCCTAAGGTCTGGTTTCATGACACCTGCTACGATCGCCATGTTGTTCGTGCGGTTGTAGTCACCCTGCATCGAATCCGGATCGATCACGACGTAGATATCGTGCGGCTCGCTCGAAGAGGACACTTCCCAGTACACACTGACCGCAGCCTCATCCCCGCCCACCAAGGGGCCGGCAATTGTCGGCGTCCACCATATCTGCGTGCCGCCGGCATCCGGATCACCGTCGTAAAACGCCACCTCCACGTCAGTAGCGGGCAAGTCGCCAACATTGTGAACGGTGGCGGTGATTGTAGCGGTCTGGCCGCCGGCCGGGTTCTCGGGGGAGAACGTGATGTCATCGGCACTGATGGCCAAATCGATCCCGGCGGTATGCCGCAACACGCACAGATCCGTCTGCCCGGGCACGGGCACGTTATCCAGAACGATTTCCTCGTCACCGATCACCAATGTACGAGTCTCATATGAAACAGCTTCCTTGCCATAGGCGATCAGCAGGTCGCCGCTGGCCAGGTAAGCCGGGCTCATGGACCGTTCCATGGCATCGTTGAAGGTAAGCTGGACCGGCCGGCTCCAGACACTTAGATCGGGATTGTACAACGATTGCCAGACATCCACCGCCTCCTGGGAGGGCATCTGCCATACCAGTGCCACCTGCCCAGTTCCGCTTCGTACGAGGCGAAAATCCATCGCCCCGGCGTTCAGCCCCGGACTGACCGCCACCGTCAGGTCAACACTGTTGCCGCCAGCAAGGTCGCACTCATCGGGCACCCCGTTCGTATTGCCGTCGGCGCTGGTGCCGTCCGCTATGTCGCACTCGTCGGGGACGCCGTTGGAGTTGCAGTCCTCACTGGTGCCAATCGCCATGTCGCAGTGGTCTGATATGCCGTTCTCGTTGCAGTCGCGCCCAAAGCTCACGACGGTGACCCGCGCGTAGACCTCCGAGCCCCAGGCAGCGTGAGGCGTGAAACCGAGGTCGGTGGTGCAATTGGTGATCTGGAACGTGTTCAGCCCGCCCACGTTGTAGTTGGCCGGGTTGGCCGAGATGTGTGCTTGAACGCCGTCGGTGGGATCGCATGAGCAGTAGTACGATGTCGATGCATAAGAGGCATCCGCAATGCCATTCAGGGCAGTGGTGTGCACAGTGTCCCAATGGCACTCGATGCCGACGTTGAATTCAATCTGAACTTCCGCCACGGGTCCGTCGCCGGTATCCATCCACGTGAAGCCCAAGGTGCCGGTGCCATACGGACCGCTTCCGCAGTCGTCCGGAACGTTGATCAGATCCTCCCTTAAGATGTTGTACGTTACGCTTGTTGTGGGTTCGCATTCATATAGGTCCATGCGGCCGGCAGTGACAATCTCCTCGCCCCGGAACCAGGCGAAGAGGAACTGGCCCGGGCCGATGGCCACCACCTGGGGATTGGCATCGAGAACGTCGGGGTCATTGGTCAAACGCCGTGGTGACGACCATGTAGCACCATCAAAGGAAACAGTGTAAAGTTCCCGATCTTCTTGAGTCTCAAGGTTGTCATCCGTGTCGGCCGAGTAGAGATACAGCGCGCCGGATCCGTCAAAGGCCATCGCCGACTTCACAATACTCGGCACGGCGGCGACCACGACGCCCGGGACCGACCACGACACACCGTCCCATAGACAGTAGTGAACCGTGTTAGGCTCCGTGGTTGATCCCATGGGGTGGTTGGACGCATTGCTCACCCAGGTCAGCATGGCCAGTCCATTGCTTCCCACCGACAGTCGCGGACTACGGTCCAGGTAGCCGTTGCTGGTCAGATTGATCTGGCTGGACCATGTCTGCGTAACCGCATCGAAACCAGCCGCGGCAATCTCCATATGGGAGGACATTGTTTCCAGGTCGGTTTCGTCGGGCAGGACGGCATTGGCGTTTTCCCAGGCAGCCAGCAGCCCGCCGGCGGGCTGCGCCGCCAGCACGGGGGCGAAGTCGGCGGTGCCATCGTCTGCCACCGCCACCGGCGGCGACCACAGGCCATTGCTGGAGGCCGAAAACACGACCTCTGTGCCGTTTATGTTAGTGCGTTCGGGATCGTCGTATAGCCACAGCAGACGAGCATCATCCCCCACTGCAACCAAGCTGGGCGCCAAATAGGGAAAGACGTTGGTCTGCAAGGTTGATTCGGTTCCGCGGGAAGGGCTTTCTCTCGGTGAAGTCGGCACGCCGTCGGGGTTAAACTCCGCATAGTGTGCTCCCATGTAGTCGCGTGGCAGCAGGCTGAACTCCGACCAATCGTCCCAGCCGCGCAGCTTGTCGGCGAGAGGATCGGTCCCTCCCGTATAGAGGTCCCACTTGTAGTCGAGGACAGGCCATTCCTGAGTGTACTTCCACACCACGAGCTTCAGCGATCCGGTCAAGCCGACCGACACACTTTTGAGCGTTGGCTCCGCGGGATACTGGAGAACGAGTGGCGCGTAGCCGACAAGATTCCCCTCCACCGCCGCCACGTCGGCCGCTCCGACGCCCCCACGTATGCCCGCATTGGGCTTGACCGTGAACTGCCCGTTTAGCGTCGGAAGCAGGGGATCCGCGGTCCAGTCTTCAAAGCCGATCGAAGCCTCCGAATCCACCCCAACCTTTCCTTGCCAGTACAAAGGAATAGGTATGATCCACACCCACACAATGACATACTTGGGCTTGGAAGGAAGATTCTTGCTCGCGTTGAGCCCGATTTCCAACGATCCCCCCGGCTGCCAAGTGGTCCCGTCATATTTCCACGTAGCCTTGCCGCCAATGGAAAACTCCCAATCTCCACCGCCAAACTGGCTCGGAGCGCTGCCGCCGGTGCTGAGCTTGCCCATGCCTGCTGTTCCCGTCCCGTCACCCTGTACCTCGGGAGAGAGCTTGAATCCGATTCCCACCTGATATGGCTCCCCACCGAAGATCGGCACCCAATCCGGGATCGCCCCGCCTCCGACGCCTTCCATGGGAAGGGAGACCTCTTGCACCGCTTGCACGTATTTCAGTTGATTGGATGCCTGAACCATCCACCCCTCACTCGACAAGCCCGGCGGCAGGGGGATCACCTTGAAATTGGTCACATAGGGCTCAGACTCCACCGGCGGATCATCTCCGCTCACCGCAATCACGGTCATCTGTCCATTTTCCCCGAAGTCGCTGTCCATGTTGAACGAGCGTGCGACCGTCGTGCCGGGGCAGGTATCGTCGTAGACTCCGCCGGGCGTGTCCCAGCGGACATAGCCCGGCTCATGGCTGCTCCAATTGATTGTCGCCGTGAACGTTTCCTCCAGCGAAATGCCGTCCAGATAATACACGTGCTTGCCCGGCCCGCAGTACCTGCCGCGGACCTCCGCCACCTCGAAGCCCTCAACGGGCGTGAGCGGGATGTTCATGGTGGTTTGTGAAGCCAGCGTTGTGGTCACTGCTTCCGTTGCCTCGGAATAGTCAGCCCCGGTCTCGGCTTTCGTAACGGAAACCGTCATTTGCCCGCACGGCAGCTCGCTCAGGCTGAACTCCCCCTGGGCGTTGGTCTGGGTCACCGCTTCCTCTGACGCGCTCACGGTGGCGCCGGCCACCGGATCGCCCGTCTCGATGTCGTAGACCCTGCCGGACAAATCGCACGGCGGCTCCCACAGCGCTAGAGCATGGCGGCAGCCCCCGGCAATGGCGATGAAGTTGTTACCGGCTGGCAAATCCCCGTACCAGTTGCCCCACGCCACGAGCGACCCGTCGGCCTTAAGGGCCAGACTGTAACCACAGCCCGTGGCAATAGCCACGAAGTCGTTGCCGGCGGGCACGTCGCTCAGGCCACCAAATTCGATAAAGCCCCACGTGACGATCGACCCATCCTCCTTCAGAGCCAGACAGTGCTGGTTGCTCGTGGCAATGGCGATGAAGTCGTTCCCGGCAGGCACGCCGGACGCGCCGTAGTCGTCATAGCCCCATGCCACGATCGACCCGTCGGCCTTGAGGGCCAGACTCAAAGCGGTCCCCGCGGCTATGGCAGCAAAGTCATCGCCGGAAGGGGCGTTGGTCTGGCCCCACGTGTTCTGGCCCCACGCCACGATCGCCCTGTTGGTCGTAAGGGCCAGACTGTGATTGGCCCCGGCGGCAATGGCGACAAAGTCGTTGCCGGCGGGGACTTCGATCAGCCCATAAAAACCGTTATAGCCCCACCCAACGATCGAGCCGTCGGCTTTGAGTGCCAGGGAGTGATCCTGGCCCGCGGCAATGGCCGTGAAGCCGTTGCCAGCCGGCGGGTTGGCTTGGCCATAGTGGGGCCAATCCCCGGTGTTTACTTCTCCCGCACCCCACCCGACGATCCACCCGTCGGCCTTGAGGGCCAGACTGAAAGCGTCGCCGGCGGCAACCGCCACAAAGTAGTTGCCGGCGGGCGCGTCGATCTGGCCGAAATCGTTGTTGCCCCAGGCGAAGATCTCCGCCGCCCAAACCGGTTGCCAAGCCCTCAAGCACACCGCGCACCCGACCACCAATGCCACAACCCATGCCTTCTTCGGCCTCATCCTGATACCCTCCTCATGTGAAATGCGAAACATGAAATAATCGTTCACGGTCTTCCCAGAAACCTTGATTATAGGAAATATTTTACGGCTTCGCCTGGGCGGGTGTCAAGCTTCCCAGTGCCATTCGTGTCAGGATTTTTGCGTGAAGGGGGTATTCAGTTGAGTCCAGTAGAAACTATTGCTTGTGTACTGCAGCCCACGCCGTGTTACACGAAATGCAACGCCCAATTGAAGTGTGGACCGA
>JAGLWJ010000078.1 GCA_023133475.1 Phycisphaerae bacterium
GACGCAGAGAACGCAGAGAAGAAGGGAGTGCACCACATTTTGGCAGGGTGTGCACTCTCCAGGCGCCGTTGTGAGCGCCCACATTCTCAATTCTCAATTCTCCATTCTCAATTCATCACGTTTCCCATCCCCCCATTTTCAATTTTCAATTTTCAATTTCCCCCCGTTCCTCTCGGCGGTGAATTATCCGGGTTAGATGCAATTGCCCTGTGGGAGACCCACCGTGGTGAGATTTTCGTTGACGGCATTGCGTTGCCGTAGATAATGGTGTTGGGGTTACTGTGTGAAATCTGTGCTTGCGCGGTGTTGGAAGAAAATGCCCGCGCGCGGTCCTTTAGAGGAGGTGAAACCATGACACATCCTATCCTGATTCAAAACCGTATGATTCCGGTGGCTGTGATACTCTGCGTCTTGGGGCTTGGCAGGGCAGGCATTGCTCAACCGCCGGGCGTGGGCAATGCCCTGGTCGTGGCGCCGAGCATGATGCTTTCAACCCTGCCGCAACCAGTCCCGGTCCAACCAAATCTCGAACTCCAGCTCACTCGGGATGACACAGACGGTGACGGCCTGCCCGACGAATGGGAGATGCAATACTTCGGGAGCCTCCACCAGGGGCCTGACGACGATCCCGACATCGACGGCCTGAGCAATCTCTGCGAGTATGAAGCCGGCACCGATCCGACAGACGACGATACCGACGGCGACAACTGCTTCGACGGCGACGAGGTCGATGCCGGGCTCGACCCTCTGGACGACAGCGACTGCGACGCCTCGGTCTGGCCTATCTTCCTGCTCGACGTAGGCTCCGCATCGGACAACGATCCCGGTGCGAGCATCTATCTCGATGAAGGGTCCGGCGTCTCGCTGCGCACTCTCGGTGAGGATCGCACGTACCGCACCTTGAACGAATCGTCTTACCTCTACTTCCGTGTCGATACGTCCAGCGTTGATCTGGATTCCAATGGTGTCCCCTATCGTCACGCGATTATCGACATCGACTACAAAGACGTGGTGGACGAAACCAATTGCTACAAGTGGTCATCGAGCCGAGCCTACTGCCGACCGCGCCTGCGCACTTTCCTCGACTACGGTGAGAACCCGCCGCTCGAATGGCACGCGATTGGGGCGATGGCTGGCCTGGACGACGACGCGTGGAAACAAACCAGCTTGTTCGTCGAGGCAAACCCATGGCAAACCCTGCGCTCGATCGACGGGTTCTTCGAGTTTTACATCCACTACCCCAACCAGGAGACCTCCGGCGACCCATTCCCGATCGATTCGATTACGGTGCGTTTCATCGGGGACTCGCGTTTCCACACGTTGCGCGAGTTGGATCGGGCTGAGCGCACTTTTGTGCGGTCCGATTACGTTGAGGAAAACACGCTCGACCCCGCCGAGTACGGCAGCTACATGGTCTACAGCCGCAACTACCTGGAGAAAATCTACCCCAACACGGTCCCCGAGCCGGACGAGATTGCCCCCAGGCTATCAACGTTCGAGATTGCCGGCGAGTGTGAGCCGGTGACGTTCAGTATCTACAGCTTTGACGACCCCATTCAGGTTGGTGTCGAGCCCGGTGATCTGATCGGGTGGGATGGGGCTATTGCAGCGTCGAACATTCGCGTCGATGCCGTCTTCCCCGCCGACAAGCGGTGGGAATGGTCGGCGAACAAGTACTATGGGATTCAGCCGTGGTATCTCGATGCGCCTGAGACAGTGGTTGTTCCAGCCGGCACCAGCCGGCAGTTCTGGGTCACCATTGACGTGCCCGAGAAAACATCGGCGGGCATCTACGCCGGAAACCTCACCTTGTGGATCTTTACCGGCACTACGTTCGACCACTACACGCTTCCGCTGACGGTGATGGTGTACGAGATCGACCTGGAATCGCCCGATGCCACCACCTACGTTTATCACTCGCCGTATCTTTCCAGCAAGCGGTACGCCCAGCGCAATACGATTGTGTCCCAGAACATGGCGGATCACGATGTCAACCCTATCATGTACCTCGATGCAACGATCGACCTGGGCGATTACTCGATAGATTTCCACGATCTGGCGGACGAGTTGGACGAATTCGCAGCCCTGGGCATCCTGCCGCCCAAGCCGCGGGTGGGCATCTCCGACAATGTTTATCAGCTTTGGAATTCGCTGTGTTCGGGTCAGCCATACTACACCGGCGACTGCCCGGAGTTCGACGACGCCTATACCGCAGTCCTGCATCACTATGCGGAATACTATGCGAGTTGGGGCGTCGAGCCGGTGTTGAGCTTCAACGATGAGCCCGGAAACGATCCGGATAAGCGCCGCCGATCGAATCGGCTCAACCGGCTGGCCAAGGCGGCGGGGCTGGAAACCTGGGTGACTTACTACCCGCGATGCGAGGAGCCGCTGGCCGGCTATACGCTCTCGTTCGAGGACTTCACCGGTGGGGTTACCCCGGGTGCTCCCGAGTGGCTCACCACCGACCCGCATCTGTCAGCCTATTGGCCTTTCGACTCCGGGACTGAGGACCAGTCCACCAACGGCAACGACGGCGCCCTCAACGGTGGCGCGTCGGTCAGCGGTGGGGCTCTCAATCTGCCCAGCAACAGTGCCTACATGCGCGTGCCGCACGACGAGAGCCTCAGCTACCCCGAGCAGTGCACCATCTACTTCTGGTTCAAGCCTGCCGAGTGCGCCGACGGATATGCCTACCATCCGATTGAGAAGTGGGACACCTCCCAGCCGGGGTACGCCGCGAACTATGTCTTTTACTTCTTCGGTGACTACCATGGCGCTTATCCCGACAACAACGGCCGGGTGGGGGTCTACGCCGCCATCAACGGCAACTGGACCAAGGCATCCGGGAACACCTGTCTGGATTGCGACAGCGGTATGGAGCTGTGGTACAATCTCATGTGGGTCTGGGACGCCACCGTCGGCGGAACGCTGTACGTCAACGGCATGCCTTACTCCCGCGAATACCCCGGCACGCTGACCACCAACACCAGGCCGGTGGATTTCGGCAAGTTCGTCGGCAGCATGGACGACATCGTGATGCTCGACCGCTCCCTGACCGAATCCGAAGTCACCGACATCGTGCTGGACATCAACACCAACTACGACCAGGGCCAAACCGTGTCGATCTCACTGACGGTCCCCGACCCGGCAACGATGCCCACCACCTTGACGTTCTCGATCAACGACGACATCGAGTCCCCAGAGGTTTTGGAGACCCTCAAGGAACTGGCGATCAACGGGCAGACGGCGTGGTCGTGCACTACGGTGTCTCTGCCGCACCAGCTTGTCAGCGTCGATCTCGCGCCATTCGTTCTGCCCGAGCAGCCGAACGAGATCACGTTCAACGTCACCAACAGGCACGCCCGGCAGGAAGAGCTGCTCTTGTACTTTGTCGAGGACTTCTGGCGACAGGCCACCTGGGCCGTCACCGGCGCCTCCGCGTCGGATAACTGGAGCAGCACATACGAGCCTGACGATGACGGGACCATGGGGCCGATGGCCACCTGGCTCGATGATCGGGTTTATGCCATGCGCTATGTGACTGCCGAGCAGGCTGAGCGAACCTGGGCAGAGGGCGACACGTTCTCCTACTACACCACCTACCCAGCCAATCAGCCGGTCATCCTGAACAACCGTTTCCTGAACGGCGTCTATGCCTCGGCGCTCGGGGCCAAGGGCGTCTACGTGTACGCCTACGGCGATTGGGGCTCTCAGCCGTGGGACGACTGCGAGGTCAGTTACGCCCGCCGCATGGGGACCGAGAGCGGGCAACGCAGCTATGGCGGATACCAGTTGGTGCTCCCGTCGTGGGATGATCGCATATATGACACCGTGATCTTCGAGTCGTTACGGGAGGGTGTGGAGGACTCGCGCATCATCGCGACGTTGAAAAAAGCCATCGCCGAACACCCAGGCCCCCGCGCCCAACTCGCCCAAGCGTACCTCGACGACCTCTTCGCCGGCCCATCGCGGGACTACTCTCCGCGATACATGCACACGGATGAATCGCTTCCGATCCACAAGTACGCCGACCGCAGCGAGGAGGTGCTGTCGGACCTGGTGGGCGACGGCGAGGACTTTGCCGCGTTTGATCGTATCCGGCTGCGGATGATCTGGTTAATTCTTACGCTTAACGGCGATGCCCCGGACTGCAACATCAACGGCCTGCCCGACGGGGACGAGACGATCAGCCCGGGCGACTTCGACAACGACGGTGACGTTGACCTTGACGACTTTGCGGCGCTGGTCACCGCATTGGCAGGCCCTGATGTGCTGCCGGGCGTTACCGAGTGCCTCGACTTCTACTTGGCTGCATTTGATAGCGATGAGGACAACGACGTTGACCTTAACGACTTTGCGGCGTTTCAGACCTTGTTCGGCGGCGAGTGAAACGTAACGCTATAGGCGGCGGGGGGTGTGGCCATATTTTGTGGCATCAGGCGGGTGGCCCACCCAATCAGTACCGCGACCGTAAGCAGCTCTACTTGGATTGGTCGCTCCCTTACGGTCGCGGTACTGATCAACGCCGCTCCGTGGAAGAAGGCGGGTGGAACCCGCCCTACGATTTCTGTGCCCAATCCCCTACCGCTCACGGTGCGGGGTTGTCTCAAGAACCGGCTCTGCTGCCGATTCAAAAGACGGTGCCAAAGCTTCCTCCAACTCAGCCAACCTGGCATCGAACGCCGGCTGCAACGACAGGTTGTGCCGTTTCGCAAACGCGCGGATGTCACGGGCGTCCACAACACCGTTGCCGTCGAGGTCCGCATGCTGAGCATCGGGCACTCTCAAACACAACTCGGATACGTCAATGCTGGTTCGCAGAGCCCGCGATACCACGCCATCCTCGGACGCGGCGGGTGGAACCCGCCCTACATGGCGGCAACCGTCAAGCTCTTCACCGAACATCAGGAAGTTCGGCTGAATCAGCGCGAAGTCGCCGGCGTTGTGGTAGCCGTTGCCGGTCGCGTCGCCGCCGGTGCTCTCGTCGGCATCGATCATCGTCTCCCAACTCGAAGCCAATATCGAGAAGTCGGTGATGTCAACCAGGTTATCCTGCTCCACAAGCACCGTGTGGAAGTCGCCGGACGGCAGGAACACCGTCACACTATCCGCCAACGCGGCATCCAAATCCACCGCCGTCAGCTTGCGCAACGTGTGGCCTTCCTGGACACTGAGCCAATCCAGACCGGCATCGAGACCCGTAAAGGTCACACTCCCGACACCCTTGTTGTTGCCGGTGTCAGCCGTGAAGGTGACCGGGAACACCCGCGTATCGGCATTGCTGTTGCAATCCGTGAGCACGAACGTCACCTCGCGATCAACATGAGCGCCACCAGGCCACTCCGTCGTCACCCCGTAAGTGCCGCCGTTGCCGATCAAACCTTCGATCTCAACGTTGACCACCAGACACAGTTGCACGTCAACATCCGTCTGGGCGGTGAACTCGCACCCGTTGCTGTTGATCACCGTCAGATGGTAGGTGCCCGCCATGGCCAGCGTGGCGGCGGTGATCGTCGGATTCTGCTCCGTGGAACTGAAACTATCAGGGCCGGTCCACGAGTAGGTGTGCGGTTCGTTAGGCCCGGTGCTCGGGTCGCCAGATAGCTCAATGGTTCCGCCCTCGCAGACGGGGCTGTTGCTGCTCGCCGTAGCCACCGTGTCGTCGATACTGATCGTCCCGGAATCGTACTTGTCCGGCAGAATCGTCGAGCTGTCGGCGGCACGGCTTAGCTTGGTGTAGAACGGGGCGCTATCGCCCTGGAACACAACCTCCGTGGCGCCCTCGGTGAGAGTATTAAACTGTAAAGTGGCTATGGCCCCATCGGCGGACATCTCCCCAGCCGGCAAATACAGGGCGCAGGTGAGATTGCCGTCGCCGTCGGGATCGGGGCTGTCCCAGGCTGGGATGATCAACTGCCAACCCGTCGCCGGCGTGATACTGGCCAGCGACAGGTGGACGGGGTCATAGTGGACCAACGCCTGCACGCCGTTGATGGGATAAGCCAGGTTGGCTACCTCCAGGATCACGCTAACCGGGTCGCTGGTGCCGACACACAACGCATCGGGCTCAACACCGGTCGAGAGCAGCAGTTCGCCAAACGCCGGTTCACACTCATCCGGGACCCCGTTGGTGTTGTAGTCCTCGCTGGTGCCGGCGGTGATGTCGCAATCGTCGGGGATGCCGTTGGAGTTGCAGTCGTTGTCCTCCAACTCACAGCGGTCTGCAATGCCGTTGGTGTTGCAGTCCTCGTCCGACGGGCCGACCGTGCAGTTGTCATTGCGAGCACCGTAAATAAGCGTATACCAGCCGTTACCGCCACGATCGAACAGGTGGATGCGATGCTGGCGGAAGGGCAACTCGTCGCCCTCGCGGAAGGTGCGGTCCGTCTGCCACGCGCTGAACTCGGTGACCAGCTCGGAACCGTCCGAACGTTCGACACGCAGCAACGGGTGTGTGCCGTTGGACGGGTCGGGCGCCTTGATGTACGCCCACCCGGAGGGCATATAGGCGGTCAGGTGGGACTCATATATGCCCTCCTCAGCCGTTTCGCTCAGCGGCGTGGAGGCGGCATCAAGCACCGGGGTGACCATCTCAACTTGCCCGTTGCTCAGGTGCACCGTATCGGGCAGGTCCTTGCGATCCGGGTCATCGGGGTCCTCGTGCGGATCGTCGGGGTGTTCGATCTGGTTGGTCATGAAGTCCATCAGCAGGTCGTCCACCGGGTCCTCCGCACGCACCACGTGGATCAGTTCGAATATCTCCACGCTGTCAATGGCTGACAGCGTCGGGTCGCCCAGCGGGTTGATGTGCTCGTACTCGACTGAGTATTCGGTGAACTGACCTTGCAGGGTCGAAGTCATCAACCACCGTGCCACCACTGTCTCACTCGGGCCTATGTCGCCCAGCGTGATATTCAACGCTGGGGTGAACGACTCGATGCCCACTTCCGTGCCGATCAGCTCAAAGGCGATCAGCAACCCTCGCTCGTTTTCGATGATCTTCGGCTGGCCCGAAGCCACCCGCACGTTGCAAGCCTCCCCGTAACCCTGATTGGTCATCGACAGGCCCAGTGAGAACGGCTCTGCCGGCTCAATCTCCGGGGTGAACGGGTCGTCGCTGAACACGTCCCGCTGCCAGAAGTATTTCACGATCAGGCTGGGGTCGGGCTTCACCGTGATCAGCACCGGTTCAAGCTGGTGAGTGGCGCTTTCGGCGCCCTGGATGTAGGAGAACACGCCGCTGACAAAGTAGTCCGTCTGCTCTATCGGAGCAGCCTCGGTCCGCGGGATCACCAGCCAGGTCGCCTGACCAAGGCCGTTTGGATCCAACACGCCCGAGCCGTCAACCGCGGTCAGCCCACCGCTCAACTCCGCATCACCAACCGCGAACAAATTATTGACCGGGTTCCCGTCAACGTCGGTGAAGTTAAGGCCGACGAAGACCTGCTCGACCTCGAGCAGGTCGTCTGGGTTTTCGATCACCAGTTTGGGGGCGAACCCGGTGCGGGTGATCACCGCCTGCTGCTCGATTTGCAGGCGGACCTTGGCGCAAATCCCGTCGCTCTCGTCGCGGGTGTTGGCTTCACGCATCGTATACCGGTAGCCATACTTCGGAAGCGAATCGTGCAACCGCTGGTGGACTTCGCGGGCGGCACGGTTGAAATCACGACGATACGGCTCGATGTCCGGAGACGGCAGATAATTGTCTCTGCCCCCTCCGGGACAACCCAGGTCACCACAATTGCCTATCGGGGCGATGAAGAAGTGGTCGGTGCAGGGGACTACTGTAATCGTCTTACTGGCAAAACCGGGTATGTTCAACGTCGCACTGACGTCGACCATAACGTAGGCACCCTCGAAGCACGACTGCCCCACCAGGGTCCCGCTCTCATCCAGGTGGAACCCGACGTTTGCACCTGAGTGGAACCCGGCACTGACAGTATACGACACCGAGCCGGACTCGTGGCCCACCACGGTGAGAACCCCCGAACCGGTGGACTCCATACCGAGGAAACCACTGGCCCAGAGTGAACCACTAAAATCAACACTCGGATCACCGCACCCACCACTGTCAACCCTGCCGCTTACCGACCCACCACCGGTGACCACCAGACCAGCCACGAAACTCGCCGAGACGTCGAAGGAGACCAGCTTGTGGCCATTGGTCCCGCCCATATCAACCTCGAGTGCGGTGAAGGATTGGCTGTAGTCGTACTCGAAGCTCGTGTTGTTGAGGCTTAGCTCGATTGACCCTCCCGCGTCAGCGTAGGTTTCCATTTGCACATTGCCGTTGGCGTCGCAGCACGTCTCGATGCCACCTTCCGCGGTGACCTCGACGTCCGCCGATATCCATCCGCCGGTCTGACCAAGGATATACGCCTCCGCCGCCACCTCGAACGGGGTAAAGACCGAGGAGACATTGACATTGAGATAAGTGTCCGGTTCGTAATCGTCCGGATCGCACTCGCGACAGTCCTCCTCTGGCGACCAGCTTGGTTGGGTGGAGTAAGGCTGCCCAGGGCTGCCCCAACCGGGGCCGCTAAGCCAGCCGGGCCAGCCGCTGCCGCCGCTGTCGCCGCCGCCACCACCACTGCTGCCGCTACCGGGGCCACTGTCGCCACTGCTGTCATACCAGCCGCCACTGTACCAGTTGGGGAGGTCGCTACCGCCGCCGCCGCCGCCACCACCGCCGCCGCCGGGGCCAGGGCCGCCACAAACACAGGCGATGACATAGATCTGCTCCTCGTGCCACTGACCGTCCTCCTTGCACACCAGCTTCCATTCCAAACGACCGACCGCTTGACAAGGCCAACATTGGTCCCATCTGGACACGCGCTCGTACATCACCGGAACCACACGCTCGCCCATCGCTTCCAAATCACCGAGGTCCTCAACCAGCGGTGTGATCGTCCAGTTGGGATGGTCACCGAAGCTCAGTCTCACGTCGTCGGCTGTAATTAGCCCGTGATTCCTTATCGTGAAGTCAATCTGGAAAACGTCTTCCGTGTATTGCGTAAGATCAACCAGTGGAGGCTCCACCGTGATCACCGGCATGGGAACCACCGTCTCGAACACTGCCTCCAGCGTGATTATGGTGATGTCTTCCCACTCGACCTCTTCCACAGTCCACGTATAGGTGACAGTCTCACGCGGGATGAACGCATCGAACTCGTTTTCCCCGTCCTCTTCGACAAGGATAGTCTCGCGGTAGTTGGCGTGGTCGTCGGAGCGAACACGCAAGTCGTAGAAGCCCTCGGTCAGACTGTGGAACTCCACCGCTTCACTTTGCCCCGTGGTCCCCTCAGCCACCAGATCACCGGTCTCCGGGTCGAACAATTGCACCAGCGCACCGGAAACCAGTGGGCCGTCCGGGGAATACTGGCCTGTCGAATAGAACGTGGCTTCGTCTTCCACAAGCACCGTGATGTTCGTCAACTGCTGCGAGACCAGGTCGAAACGATACGGGACCGCAACACCATAGGTCAACTGCGCGTCACCGACCGAGATGCTCCCGCCGTATTCGCCCAGAAGCATATCCTTGTCCGGAAGCAGTTCCAGCAGCACCGTGGCTGACTCGCCCGCCTCCAGGTCCGGAAGATTCGTCGAGCCCAGGTGCATCCAGGTCGTATCCGGCAGGAACACGTGCAGGTCTGTCGCGGTGGCTGCACCCACGTTGGTGATCTCCAGCCCGACCAGCGTCTGCCCGCTACGCACCATCGTCGCCTGCAACCGCGTCGGATTAGCCGCCAACGCCGCATACGGAACCGCCACCGTGACGTTCAGTTGACCGGTGGCCGTGGCACCCTGGGCGTTGGTGAAGTTCATCACCACCGGGACGTTGCCGGACCCGCCACCCGAAGCCGACAGCGTATAGTACACCGGGATCGAACCCAGCGGCAACAATGTGTCACCGGCAAGCTCAAGCTGAACGTCGAGCCACTCCGGAGTGCTCTCCAACGAAACATCCACCCCGGTCAGCGTCACATCACCACGGTTGACCAGCGAAATCTGACCCGCAACCGGCGAGCCAGGATAAATGAGCACCTGCTCGTAGCGCGGGCTGGCCTTCATGCCCCACAGCAGGAAGACATCCTGCTGAGCCGGGTCCAGATCGGACGGCGGGCCGGCGATCAAACGGTACCGCCCACCTTCGGTGGGCAACGGATGGAACGTCGTCTCGTAGTCGCCCTTATCGTCGGTCGTCGCCGACAAGGTCCGCAACGTGTCACGCACCTTCACACCCACAAGCACTGGGGTATTGGGCAACGGCTCACTCGGGTTCAAAGTCAATGCCTGACCACGCAGCGGGACCGGAGTGCCACCAACCGCCTCCTCCAGGTCCGTCTCCACCGTCACCAGGTAGGTTGTCGACAGGAACGTCCCGTCATCGAGCGTCGTGTTGTCGTTTTCACCACCGGTGAGGCCTTCGTTCAGAGTGTTCGCGTAATCCGTGATTATCTTGAGCCGGTACTCACCGGCATCGTGCGGGTACTCCGACGTCACCGTCCGCTCGTAGGAATCGCCGATCGCCACAGACATCGACCCCGCGTAATACCCCAAAATCGTCTCATGCCCGGTACCCTCGGAGACCAGGATAATACGATCCGACCAGAAGCCGTTCGCCGGCGCATCGCCCGTATTGGTCACCGTCCAGCGGATCACACAAGGCGCCCCCACCAAATCGCCCGGAGGAGTGACAATGTCCGTCACCACAAGGTTCGGCCGGGCAGGCTGTATGACCATGAACGTCTCGTCGTCGATCGTGGTATTATCGTCTTCGGCACCGGTCATGCCCTCGTTGACCCTGCCGTTGTAATCCGTGGTCACCACCATGCGATACTCGCCGTGCAACGCCGGATCGTCAATCTCCAGCATGGCGGTGCTCTGCTCGTAGAAACCGCCGACCGCCAACGGGCCGGACCGCGAATAGTTGCCGAACACAATTTGCTGACCGGGATCGCTTTCCGAAACCGCCACAACCCGGTCGTACCAGGTGCCCGTCGCCGAAGCCGTCCCGATATTCATCACCGTCCAACTCACCCCGTTCGACGAAAGCACAATGTCCGTCACCACCAGGTTCGGGCGGTCCGGAGCCGTCACCGTAAACGTCTCATCGTCGGTGGTGGTGTTGTCGTACTCACCGCTGCCAAGACCTTCGTTGACCGTGTCGGTGTAGTCCGTGGTCACCACGATACGATACTCACCATGCAGGACAGGGTCGTCCAGTTCCAGCCCGATCGGCTCGGTCCACGAGTACGAATCGCCGGCAGCCACTGGTGTCGAGCGGTAGTAATCGCCAAGCACGAACTCCTGTCCGCTGGATTCCGAAACCGCAACCACCCGGTCGCACCAGAAACCATTCGCGGAAACCACACTGGTATTCGTCACCGTCCAGGTCACGCCGTTCGACGAAAGCACGATGTCCGTCACCACCAGGTTCGGGCGGTCCGGCTGAACGATGTCGGTCGGATTCGGGGCATAGGCGGTATTATTCTCCGCCGGCCCCTCTTCGTGGACGTAGTTGTAAACGTCGGTCTTCACGTAGAACTGGTACTCGCCGACGATACGGTCCGGAAGGGTCACGTTCACCTCGCCGGTGCAACTGTTCGTCGGCAACAACGGCAACATGTAGTACCGGGTGCCCATCAGGGTGCTCTGCCCGTCGTGCGACATGTACACCGCGTCAACCCAGTGGAACGGGGCAGTGCTCGCCCCGCCGATGTTGGTCACCGTCCAACTGATCGGGATTATCGAGCCGGCATAGGCATCCGCCGGAGCCACAACATCCGAAACCGCCAAGTCCGGCAACACGATGTGCGACGCGGTTGCGGTAATCGCACAGTTGTTGCTCTCGTTGGTCTCAGCCACATGCAAACCAGCATCCGTGCACACCACCACGTAGTATCCGTTGGGCATGTACGGGGTGCTCAGCTCATAGGTCCACTCCATAGTCTCGCCTGGTTGAATCGTCCCGTCATAATAAATGTTTGCCACTAGCGAATCGCCGCCGATCTGTGCGTTGGGCGAAATGTAGATTCGCTCGTACCACGGGCCGATCGCCGGGATGTCGATGCTGGTGTTGGTCACCGTCCAGGTCACTTCCATCGGTTCGCCGGCAACATGTGTGGCTGGAGGCTCAACGCTTAGCACCTGCAAGTCCGGGCGCGGCGGGCTCTCCAGTGTGATTGTGGACGGTGAAACATAAGTGTTGTTAACCAGATCGGCGCCTTCCTCCACGTCGCCGTCGGCATTGGTGATTACGATGAACCAGTACGTGCCGGCTTGAGCCGGAAGTCTGTAGTCGCCACCGGCGAGGTAGCTGGACCCGTCAGCCAAAGGACTGTCGATAAGCATCCAACCGAGCAGAAGATCGCTTGTATCCCACTGATTATCCGTGGAGATATACAGCCGGTCTTTCCATTCGCCCACCGCCGGCCACTCGCCGATGTTGCTCACTTCCCAGCTCACTTCAATAATCTCACCGGTCATCTCGAACGTCACGGCATTGATCGTCGTGACCGTCAGGTCCGGAAGGTACGGTTGCACGATCTCGGTGGTCTGGTCCGTGAAACGCTCGTTGGCGGCAGTATCCGGGCCTTCACCCAACTCGTTGTACACATCCGTCACCACCAGGAAGTAGTAATGGCCCTCGAATGTGATCGGGACCGTAACCTGCTCCTGGTGGGTGTACTCCTCGAAAATGCCCAGCGGGTCAACCCGCTCGAACTGGGCCAACTGCAGATCGTCACCCAACACCGCGTCGGTGGAGATGTACACCCGATCCGTCCAACCGCCGGGCGCCTCTATCTCGCCGTCGTTGCGGACCGTCCACTGCACGGGAACCTCACTACCCGCCACACCACTAGCCGCCGCGATCACCTCGACCATCAGCAGGTCCGGACGCGGGGCCATACCCACGGTAATGGGTCTTGTGTACGTATTGTTGTCGTCGTCGGCGCCCTCCTCGATATTGTCGTTCGAGTCCGTGTAGACAATTATCCAGTAGTCCCCGGGCGTCCCTGGAAGCGAGAACTGCCCCACACCAGGATACGTCTGGCCGACATCCAGCGAACTCGGAGGTGCGAATAGCACCATGGCGGTGTCACCCGCGTCGTACTGATCGTTGTTGGAGAGGTACACCCGGTCGATCCACGCACCATCAGCCGCCAACTCGCCGGCGTTGGACACCGTCCAGTTGACCGTAATCGTCTCACCGGTCACCACCTCCGTCGGCGCGGTAAGCTGCGACACGATCAGGTCCGGAAGGTCCGGCTGACTGATGTTGACACTCTCCACGCGCACCAGCGAGTTGTTGCCCTCACCGCCCGGTTCGGACACGTTGTTGAGCGCATCGGTCACCACGATGAGATAATAAGGCCCTTCCAGATCGACCGGAATCGCCACCGGCTTATTGTCCGTGTAGCTCTCTGCCACATCCAGCGGGCCTATCTTCTGGAACTCGCCGACGAGGATGTCGTCACCGCCAACTTCGGTATCGGCGGAGAGATACACCCGATCCCACCAATAGCCGTGGGCGGTTCCGTTCCCGTTGTTGAGGACCGTCCACTCGACATCGATGTGCCAGGTCGCCTCGACAGGCCCAACGATGCTGGTGAGCACCAAGTCAGGCTGCTGACAGTCAACGCACACCTCGGCGATGGCACAGTTGTTGTTCTCGTCCTGCTCTGAAACCTCGCTGCCGCTGTCGGCACAGACCACGATCCAGAACCCGCCCGGAGGTATCGACCCCGGGGCTTGATAGGTATCGACTCGCACGATGCTCTCACCCGGAGCCAGCACACCGGCATAGCGGTGCTCACTCGATCCGGCATTGTCATCGCCGATGGTGTCGTCGGTCGAGCCGGAAATCCGCTCGTTCCAAGGCCCAACCGCCGGGGCGTTGCCCATGTTTGTCACCGTCCAGACGACCTCGACCATCGCACCAGACGGAATGTCCGGCGGCGGGGTCAGCCCGGTTATCTGCAGATCGGGGCGCGGAGCCAGCGCAATGGCAATCGGCGAGGTGCTGACCAGCCCATTATTCTCGACACCCTCCACCGATTCGACCAACTCCTCGTTCCCGTCAGCCACTACGATGATCCAGTAGTCGCCGTCGGGCAGCAGTCCTGGAATGGTGACCATCCCAGCCGTGTCGTAGTGCCCACCGCTGGCTGGTTCCGACGGACGCGCGAAGCACCCCAGCAGTGTGTCACCACCGATTGCATCATCCTCGGACAGATAGACACAGTCCTGCCAACTACCCGTCGCAGAACCGTCACCGCTGTTGGTCACCGTCCAACTGACCTCGATTGTCTGCTCGGTCTGAGCCGCTGCCGGAATGGTCAGACTGCTCACCGCCAGATCGGGCAGCAGGAGGGTGAAATCGCCCACGTAAGCCTCGTCCATACCACTACCAGCCGGGTCTTCAATATCCGGGCCTATGGTGATGATGTAATCTCCCTCGGTGTCCTGAGATGCGAAGCCGATCCGCCACACGTTGGCGCCCTGATGGACGGGTGAATTCACCGCGATGGCACCGGCTGGCCCGGTCAAAATGATATCGCCGGTAGAGAACGTGGCGGCGTTGATTCCCTCGCTGAAGGTTACGTCGACGTAAGCCACGGGCACATACACATCGCCGGTAGGCGCATGTTCGAGGACGTCAGGTGGCGTCAGGTCAATCGTAAAGCTGCGCACCTCGGGCGTCGGGTCGATGTTGTCTGCCAGGTCACGGGTTGTAACCTTGATGGTGACGCTCCCCTCGCCCAAAGAGTAGAACGTGTAGGACGTATCCGAACTGAAGGGGCCGGTGCCGGGATCGCACTCCGCCCAGAAGCACGACGAATACTCCAGTTGCTCGACGGGCGCGGAGTTGTCCGTCCCCGTCCACTCGAAGGTCACCTCCGTGACATTCAGCACAGCCCCATCAGCCGGCCCGGAGGTGATGATCGTCTCGGGAGCAGCCGTATCATTGACGAAGACAGTCCCACAGACCAATGCGTTGTTGTCTTCCGCGCCGGGTTCGCTGACTGTATTGGTGGCATCGGTGACCACGACGACCCAGTATGTGCCGGCGTAGTTCGCCGGGATTGGGCCGCCCTGCTGCGTCCGGTTGTATGAGTCGCCGTCAGCCAGCGGCCCATACCGCAAAAAGCTGCCCAACTCGAGGTCTCCACCAATAGCGTCGTCGTCGGACAGGTAAATCTTGTCCAGCCACGAGCCGGTCGCCTCCAAGGTGCCGACGTTGGTCACTGTCCAATTAACCTCGATCGACTCTCCAGCATCGGCATCGTCAGGCCCGAGGCAATTGGTCAATTCCAGGTTGGGCAGCGCCACGGTCACGGTAGGCTGGTAAACTGAAGCCATGGGCGTGCCGGCTGTATCCGTAACGTCCGGGCCTATGGTGAACATGTAATCACCGTTGCCTGTCTGCCCGGTGAAGCTGATACGGTAGACATAACCGCCTTGCGGCGAAACCGAAGCGACGGGTATCTCTCCCAGCGGCCCAACCAGAACGACATCGTCCGTAGTGAACGAACTCGAATTGACGGCTTCGCTGAAGGTCACGTCCAGATGATCGAAAACGTAGTGCACCGGGCCTTGCGGAGTATGTGAAACGATTTCCGGTGACGCGGCGTTAAGGACAATTGTCACCTCGAAGGCAGCATCCATCGCCACGCCACAGAGGTCGCTGATGCTCGGGCCGACTCGCAGCAGGTAGTCCCCGTCTTGCGTCTGCGGTGACCAGGTAACTTCAAGCACGGTCTCGGACACCGGCGAGACGGACACGATGGTGACATTCCCATCAGGCCCGACAAGCTGAACATCTCCCACTGTGAAGGTATCGGCATCGATAGCCCGATTGAATGTGACATACACGGATTGCAACGGCCAATGTTCAACATACGTGGGGTTCGCCTCGGTCACGTGCGGGAGAAGCTCGACAATGCCAGCCTCGCCCAACAGGATGCAGAATTGCCCGGTATAGGCTTCGGTCATGGCATGGCCGGCCACGCTCACCACGTCCGGGCCCACGATCATCTCGTAGAGTCCCACCTGGGACTGCTGGGCGAAGCCGATCCGCCAGACGTTCCCGCCCAAATTCACCGGCGCGTCCACAGCGATGACGCCACCATCGGGATCAGTCAACAAGACATCCTCGGGCTCGAACGTGGCGCCGTTCATCATTTCGCTGAAGGTCACGTCCACGAAGTTGACCGGTTGATAGACAATCCCGCCCGGCGAGTGGGTCACAATCTCCGGTGGGGCTTCGCATTCGTCGGGGATGTTGTTGGCGTTGTTGTCGACGCTGGTGGCGCCTGCGATGTCGCACTCGTCGGGCACGCTGTTGCCGTTGCAATCGTTGTCGGCCAACTGGCAGTCATCGGGAATGCCGTCAGGCTGACAGTCCGCGCTGGTCCCCGCGGCTATGTCGCAATCGTCGGGGGTCAGGTTTCCGTTGCAGTCGGGCTCTTCGCCGATGGGCGGAACGTCGCATTCGTCGGGGATGTCGTTGTTGTTGCAGTCATTGTCAGCCAACTGGCATTCGTCGGGAACACCGTCGTTGTTGCAGTCCGGCCCATCCCCAATCGGCGGCACGTCGCACTCGTCGGGAATCCCATTGTTATTGCAGTCTTCGCTGGCGGTATTGTACAGTAGCGAAACCTCACCAGTCGAAAGCGCACGGTCCCAAAGAGCAAATTGGTCGATCAGGCCGTTATAGTAGCGCCCGTCTTGGACCCCAAACCGAAGTGCGGCTGCGCTGCCGAATACAGGCGTTAGATCATCGTCGCTTGCTTCCGCCGCACCATCCACATAAAGCTTCTTCCCAACGATGCTGTCCCACGTAAACACGCCGTGATACCAGGTTCCGGTGAGGATCGGCGTGGACGACGTCAGCGCACTCCAGCCACCACCATCTTTCCACACAAGCACGATAAGCTTATCGCTGGTTTCGCCATCGTATATGATAAGATCACCCGTTGAATACCCGGCCCTGGCGGACAGAATGCCTGCTCCCGAGCCCAAGTGGCTGGGCCTGAACCAAAAACTGATGGTTCCCTCCGGCATTGCAGGGAAGTCTGTGAAGGTGACATGGTCACCCGCGCCGTCAAACCAGCCGGCTTGCCCGAACATCCCCGGCACAAAACCAGGGTCGCCGCCTGGGGTGCCGTCGTGCCCGTTGCCGGTGGAATCGAGCCAGTCCCCATCCATCTCCCAATAAGCCACCAAACCGTCGGACAACGCGTCCAACCCGTCGAACACCACGCCGATGTCGCACTCATCAGGCCTGCCGTTGGGTTGGCAGTCCTCACTGGTGCCGGCGGCGATGTCGCACTCATCCGGAATTCCGTTCTCGTTGCAGTCCCCGGTGGCGTTGCCGGTCAGAGCCAGACTATGCTGCCCACCCGCGGCAATGACCACAAAACCGTTTCCGGCGGGCACATTGCATTGGCCCTCGTCGTTCCTGCCCCACGCGACTATCGAACCGTCGGACTTGAGAGCCAGACTGTGGAGCCAGTTTGCGGCAATAGCCACAAAATCGTTGCCGGCGGGCACGTCGCATTGGCCGCTGTTTTCATGACCACAGCCCCACGCGACCAGCGAGCCGTCAGCCTTAAGCGCCAGACTGTGATCCGCTCCTCCGGCAATTGCCACGAAGTCGTTGCCTGCGGGCGCGTCGCACTGGCCTCCCACGTTGTAGCCCCACGCAACTATCGAGCCGTCATCCTTAAGCGCCAGACTGTGGTGGAAGCCCACGTCAATGGCTACAAAGTCGTTCCCGGCGGGGGGTGTGCTTTCACCATTCGCGTTCGCGCCCCAACCGACGATCGAGCCGTCCTCCTTAAGGGCCAGGCCGAAATTCTCACCGGCGGCGATGGCCACAAAGTCGTTGCCGCTCGGAACGTTGCACGAACCACTGTAGTTATAGCCCCACGCGACCAGCGAGCCGTCGGTCTTGAGAGCCACACTGTGAGTAGTGCCGGCAGCAACAGCCGCAAAATCGTTACCGGAAGGTGGGGTGGCCTGCCAATACTCATTACAGCCCCACCCGGCGATCGACCCGTCAACCTTGACCGCCAGACTGTGTGCCCAGCCTGCGTCAATGGCGACAAAATCGTTGCCCTCCGGCGGGGTAGCCTGGCCATGATTGTTCATCCCCCACCCAAAGGCCGGCCCGGGGGGGGTGGTTATGCCAAGGTCACACTCGTCGGGGACACCATTCGGCTGGCAATCCTCACTGGTGCCCGAGGCGATATCGCAATCGTCGGGGATCATATTGTTATTGCAGTCGTTCTCGCTCAACTGGCACTCGTCGGGGATTGCGTCGGTGTTGCAGTCCGGGCTGGTGCTGCCGGCGATATCACAATCGTCGGGAACACTGTTCTCGTTGCAATCGTTGTCGGCCAACTGGCACTCATCGGGAACGCCGTCAGGTTGGCAATCCAGGCTGGTGCCGGCCGCTATATCGCACTCATCGGGGATGGCGTTGCCGTTGCAATCAGGCCCATCGCCCAGCGGAGGCACGTCGCACTCGTCGGGGACGAGATTGCCATTGCAATCGTTGTCGGTTAACTGGCACTCGTCGGGGACGCCGTCATTGTTGCAGTCCGGGCCATCACCCAGCGGAGGCACGTCGCACTCGTCTGGGATCAGGTTCCCGTTGCAGTCATTGTCGTCCCAGTGGCTTCTCTCCGCCCCAACACCCGCAGCCGGCTCGGGAGAGGCGTATTTGCGGATGAGAAAGCAATCCATATAGAAAGTGGCACCCAGCGATCCTACATAGATAGCATCATTATAGGTTCCGGGGCTCATGCTGAGCGCATGTTTAATTACAACGTCATCATAAACTATATCATAGGTGTCCGCACTAAAATCAACCTTTCTTATTTCGAGCGCTTTCCAGTCATTGAGAGCAACCGCAACGCCTATATCGTGTTTTGCGTTATCACTTGTTTCATAACCGATATTTCCCGCAGTTGGATAGCCCCAAAAAACATTAACCTTGTTCCCTGAATCGCCATGAAAGATTGCATATACCCAATGGGGTGCACTTTCAAAGTAAGCCCAATACTTAAATGCGAAGTCACCATGCGTAAACGATTTCTGAAAGAGCCCAGTGCTTGTAAACATGGCTGACTTTGAGCCATGAAAAGCGTGGTCGGTAGATGGCGTCACATTAGTGGCACTCATGTCCCACTTTATGGTGTCGATGCTCGCTCCTTCAAAATCATCAAAGAACTCAAAAGTGGCCTCGCCGTCACTGGCGGGGCTTGCGGATGGATTAGCGTAGTACATGTAGATCGTGGTTCCCACGGTTGGGATCGAAGGAACCTTCACCCACACCAGGGTCGAATCGGTGTCACAGCCCGATTCGATCCAGTAATCCAGCAAGCTGGTGCTGTTGGCGTTGGTGAACCTTAGATCACCGCAATCCGGCATCATCCGACCGGCAGCAATCAGGGACTCCGTGTCCAGCGTCACAAGCACCGGGTAATCCGTCAAGGCGGAAGTTGAACCGGTGATGTGCACGGCTTTCGAGTGCGACCACCCCAGCAGCCAATTGACGAGATTAATATCGCACTCGTCGGGGATGCCGTTGAGCTGGCAATCCTCGCTGGTGTCGGCGGCGATGTCGCAGTCGTCGGGGATCCCGTTGCTGTTGCAATCGTTGTCGACTAACTGACACTCGTCCGGAATACCGTCGGTGTTGCAATCGGGGCCATCCCCGATCGGCGGCACATCGCACTCGTCGGGGATCATATTGTTATTGCAGTCGTTGGTGGATGAGTGGCTGCTCTCCCCTTCAACACTCGCAGCCGGCTCGGGAGAGGCGTATTTGCGGACGCGGACGTCGTCGATCCAACCTGTAGAAGAATCCCCCGGATAACCATTACATTGCGCAGTCACTGCTGCTAACATTGTGAAAGTATCTGTTAAACTTGTGAAGCTTATTGGTGATTGATCAGTTTCGGTTCCATTAGTGCAATCAAACAAGGAGAATTCAGCAATTGAGCCACTCCTTGCAATAGTAAGTTCATAAATGTGATTTGCATCAAGAGCAGAACTTTTTAATTTCCCATATCCAGTTCCCCAGCCACCGTTTGTGAATTCAGAAGCATAGCCTAGCCAAGACATTGCCAATGCTCTTGTCCCTGATGGATAAGGAGCAGAACTAATATGATCGGCAAAAACTCCCATGTATGGTCCATACCAGCCTGCATGAGTATATGATACCGGCTTAAATTTCCAATCAACTGCAAAATCGTTTAGAGAAAACCCATCTTTATAAACATAGGCTTGCTCATTACAGTTTAATGCATTAATTCCCAATCGTTCATCCACTGCTCTATCTTCGTCAATGTGATTATTTGGATTTGTTATACTCCACGGACTTGAACCTCCATCAAAATCATCAAAGAACTTAAAGGTATTCGTTCCATTGCTCGCAGAACTCGCGGAAGGGTTGCCGTAGTACATGTAGATCGTGGTTCCCACGGTTGGAATCGAAGGGACCTTCACCCACACCAGGGTCGAATCGGTGTCACAACCCGATTTGATCCAGTAATCCAACAAGCTGGTGCCGTTGGCGTCGGTGAACCTTAGATCGCCGCAGTCCGGCATCATCCGACCGGCGGCAATCAGGGACTCCGTGTCCACCGTCACAAGCACCTGGTAATCCGTCAGAGCGGAGGTTGAGCCGGTGATGTGCACGTCTTTCGAGTGCGACCACCCCAGCAGCCAATTGATGAGGTTAATATCGCACTCATCGGGGATGCCGTTCAACTGGCAATCCTCGCTGGTGCCCGCCGCGATGTCGCAGTCGTCGGGAATCCCGTTGCTGTTGCAGTCGCCGTCGCCCAACTGGCAATCGTCCGGAATATCGTCGGGCTGGCAATCCTCGCTGGTGCCGGCGGCAATGTCACAGTCGTCGGGGACCAGATTGCCATTGCAGTCGTTACCGGCCAACTGACACTCATCCGGTATACCGTCATTATTGCAGTCATTGCCGGCCAACTGGCAATCATCCGGGACCCCGTCGGTGTTGCAGTCATTGCCGGCCAACTGACACTCATCCGGCATGCCGTCATTGTTGCAGTCGTTGTCGACCAACTGGCAATCGTCCGGGACATCGTCAGTGTTGCAATCATTGTCAAGTAACTGGCAATCGTCCGGGACGCTGTCATTGTTGCAGTCGTTGCCGACCAACTGGCAATCGTCCGGGACGCCGTCGGTGTTGCAATCGGGGCCATCCCCGATCGGCGGAACCTCGCACTCGTCGGGGACCTGATTGTCGTTGCAGTCGTTGCTGGACAAGGGGCCTGTGCCGCCCTCGGCACCAACGGTGACCGACGGCTCCGGCGAAGCGTATTTGAGGACGCGAACGTCGTCATAATAGGCGCACCCATAGCCACCACCGATGTCAACGTTGGATCCAACACTTAAGACAAAAATAAGTTTGACTACATAATCCCAGCTTCCCCAGTTATCTTCATAATCTTGTTTTATATTCCTCGTTACTTCTGTCCAAGAGCCGGTTACATTATCAAGATGGATTTCAACGTCGGCTGCATCGCGCCAAAAAGGATTCGATTGTTCCGTGCCGGAATTAGGATCATAATAAGCAGATAAACCACTCTGAGTGCCATAATGAACAGCGAAGCGGTAGCTTATGCTCTTTGCAGTTGAAGACGTGATAAATATAATTGACACTCCACAGCAACCATAGCTTTGACCACATGATTGTGCCCAAATAGAGAATTGCTCGGATGGATCAAATTGGGGGGAATTGAGAGTGTTGCGAACAGGTCTTGCAGAAGCACTACAATGACCATATAGGTAATATGATTTATCCCCTCCATGGCTTACTGAGTTGGTTACATAATTTGCAAGAGAATCACCACTGTATCTGTGATTAGTCCAATCGTTGGGCGACTCTGTACCCACAGCATAACCCTCAAAATCATCAAAGAAATCAAGGGTATTCGTTCCATTGCTCGCACTCACCGCAGACGGGTTGCCATAGTGCATGTAGACCGCGGTTCCCTCGGTTGGAATCGAAGGAACTTTCACCCATACCCGGGTTGAATCGGTATTGCAATCCGATTCGATCCAGTAATCCAGCAAGCCGGCACCGTCGGCCTCGGTAAACCTCAGATCACCACAGTCCGACCGCATCTCACCGGCGGCTATCAGGGATGCCGTGTCCAGCATAACAAGCACCTGGTAATCAGTCAGAGCGGAAGTTGAACCGGTGATATCCACAACTCGGGTCTGCTCCCAACCTTCCAGCCAGCCGAGTTCGCCGAGTTCGCACTCGTCAGGGATTCCGTTGGGCTGGCAATCCTCGCTGGTGCCCGCCGCGATGTCGCAATCGTCGGGGATCGAGTTCTCGTTGCAGTCGTTGTCGGCCAACTGGCAATCGTCCGGGACGCCGTCGGTGTTGCAATCGGGGCCATCCCCGATCGGCGGAACCTCGCACTCGTCGGGGATGTCGTTGCTGTTGCAGTCTTCGCTGGCACTTCCGTCGATCCCTTCTGCCCCCATACTTGTCTCCGGCTCAGGCGAGGCGTATTTGCGAACTTTCAGATTGTCCCAGCGCACGTCTATTGTTGGATTATTAACCGCACTAAGTGCTCTCAATCTGATTTTCACATCATCCGTAAAAACATCTGTTTTCTGGAAATCCTGTTGCCATCCGCTGCCTTTTTCATAATATGTGGTTATAGTGCCGCCAAGGCGTGTAAGTCGAAAATGATAGGTCCCTACCCTGGTATCCGCATACGACGAATAATACTCCGTGTCATCTGAATATACAACTCCTAATCTGCTAGTTGACTGACAGCCGGAGCATCTCGTTTCATACGCATAATTAGAACTATCGACATAAAACAAGAGGTTAGCTATTACCCAACACTTCAACCCTGACCAATCGGATGGTATTTCCACATCAGCATCAACCAACAAATCTCCAGAATAGCTGTTTACAGACTCTACCCATTCACCAAATCCACCTCCGTAAAATCTTAAATAATCATTTTGAGATATATGAGAAGCACCAGCACTTTCAGTCCATTTATCTGTGTCTAATACAGTCCCCTCAAAATCATCAAAGAACTCAAAGGTATTGGTTCCATTGCTTGCAGAACTCGCTGAAGGGTTGCCGTAGTACACGTAGATCGTGGCCCCGCCGGTTGGAATCGAAGGAACCTTGACCCACACCAGGGTCGAATCGGTGTTGCAACCCGATTCGATCCAGTAATCCAGCAAGCTGGTGCCGTTAGCATCGGTAAACCTCAGATCACCACAGTCCAACCGCATCTCACCGGCGGCTATCAGGGATGCCGTGTCCAGTGCAACAAGCACCTGGTAATCCGTCAGAGCGGAAGTTGAACCGGTGATATCCACAACTCGGGTGCGCTCCCAACCTTCCAGCCAGCCGAGTCCGCTGATATCGCACTCATCGGGGATTCCGTTGGGCTGGCAATCCTCGCTGGTGCTCCCGGCGATGTCGCAATCGTCGGGGATCGAGTTCTCGTTGCAATCATTGTCAGCCAACTGACACTCATCCGGGACGCCGTCGTTGTTGCAGTCATTGTCGATCAACTGACATTCGTCCGGGACGCCGTCGGTATTGCAGTCTTCGCTGATCCCGCCGGCGAGGTCGCACTCGTCGGGAACGTTATTGCCGTTGCAATCCGCACTGGTCTCCCCGGTGATGTCACACTCGTCAGGCACGCCGTTGTTGTTGCAGTCGGCATCGAGAACCAAAAAGGCCATCCCCCGCAGTTCCATGTTGCTGGTGCCGATGTATGTCTCCTGGCCGGTCTCGGGGTCGATGGAATAGAGTTTGCCGGAAGCGTGTCCCAACAGCGGCTCGCCCGAGGGATGAAACGCCAAGCAGTCGTAGGGTGCCTCGACCAGCGAGGTGCTGATGCTGGTAACCACACCGGTGTCCACGTCGATGGTTTCCAAAAGCCCGTCGCCCTCGCCCCAGGGAGCCACGTGATAAAGCAAACCCGTGGTCGGGTGGAACGCGATTGCCTGGCCGTACCCGGAAGCACCGTAGACACCCGTCGGCGTAAGTGCCGCGGTGGCTGTATCCACGATCACGATCTCACCTGGTTGAGAACCACCGCCGTCAACGACTCCGTAAAGCACTCCGTTGTCGCGGAAAGCGATGTCGGACACCACCTCGTTCCCGGTCAGATTGCCGACAATGGTGACGTCACCCGTCGTGCGGTTCACCGTCGCCAGGGCATGGGTGTACCCGTTCCGGTACTCGTCGCGCCCCTCGGATTTGCCCTCCTCTCCACGATCTTCGACAACCGCATACAATTCACCGGTGGAGGGGTGGATGGCCAGTGCCTCGGCGGAATAGACGCGCCATTGCATCCAACCAACGCGAGTCAGCGATGCGTCGGAGGGATCGACGATATGCAATGCCTCGTTGCTCTCACCGTATTCATCGCCGTCCCCCACGGCATAGAGCATGGCTATGGTATCCAGTTCACACTCATCGGGGATGCCGTTGGGCTGGCAGTCGGTGCTGGTCGCACCGGAGATGTCACACTCGTCCGGCACGCCGTTGGTGTTGCAGTCCTTGCTGCCCCCGCCGGCAAGATCGCACTCGTCCGGCATACCGTTGTTGTTGCAATCCTCGCTCGTCCCCGCGTCGATTTCACATTCGTCCGGCACGCCGTTGTCATTGCAATCGAGGCTTCCTGCCGTGAACACCATTCCATTTACCGACATATCCGGCCGGGGACCGAGATAGGTCGTCGCGATTGTGGACGGATCGATAGAGAAGAACCCACCTTGAAAATACTTCCACGGAGTAGGCGCGAATCCCAGTAACGGAGCCCCGGACGGATGGAACGCGATTGGATACAACGCATCCATGCCTTCCTCCGGCAACTCGCCGATCATGGTGACCTCGGCGGTCGCCACGTTGATCGTCTCCAACCGGGCCGCTCTGTAGTGAACGGGCAGCACCGAATGGTAAAGCAGGTCCGTTCCCGGCCGAAACGCGAGTGACTCGAACATGCCAGATGAAGCAATTATTCCCGTTGAGGTCACGGACACGTTGTTCGTGTCGATGACCACGATCTCACCGGGCACAAACTTGTCGCTCTCCCAGTTCTCGTAAATCCCATACAGCGTGCCGTCGCTGTGGAAGGCGATATTGGCCAATACGTCCTCCCACAGGAACGCACCGATCAAGCTCAGTGCGGCTGTTTGCGGGTTCACGGTCGCCAGCCACGTATTGGACTCGCCGTTGCGCGAACCTTCAGGCTCTCGCTCGACGACGATGTACAACGCACCCGTGCAAGGATGGGCGCTCAGGCCGTAAACCGTCCTCACGCTCTCGTCGAAGTCGGCCACCAAGGTCATGGACCCGTTGGACGGGTCAACGGAGTACAAAGCAGGGCCAGAGTTATACCCTGTCATTGCGGCGGCATACAGCTCACCCCCAAGCTGCATGTCGCACTCGTCGGGAACACCATTGGGCTGGCAGTCGGGACTAGTCCCACCGGCGATGTCACACTCGTCCGGCACGCCGTTGGTGTTGCAATCCTCACTGGTCCCACCGGTAACGTCGCACTCGTCCGGAACGCCGTTGCTGTTGCAGTCCGCGCTGGTTCCGGCGATGATGTCGCATTCGTCAAGAACCTCGTTACCGTTGCAGTCGTTGCTATCCACCGCAAACGCCATCCCAGTTACATGTTGATCCTGGTTGAGGGGGCCGAGGTAGCTCAACTCACCCGTTGACGGATCGATAGAGTGAAACCCACGATTCGACTTATCGTATACGGTTATCACAAATCCCAGGAACGGATGCCCCGACGGATGGAATGCCAACGGGGACAACGCCTCCACATCCTCCGACAACAAACCGACCAGAGAACCCTCGCCGGTATCCACGTTGATCGTCTCCAGCCCGCACGACCCCTCGCACCTGGTCGCATGATAAAGCAGGTTCGTTCGCGGCCGGAACGCCAAAGCATGGTGCATACAGGGCGTGGCAATAATCCCCGTCGAGGTCACCGACGCATTGCCGGTGTCGATCACAACAATCTCGCCGGTCGAAAATATCTCGAATCCATTTTCGACAACACCGTACAGCGTCCCGTCGCTGCGGAAAGCAATGCTGCCTATCTGCTCCTCCTGCGGCAGCTCACCGATGGGGTTCACCACGGCGGTGTCCCGGTCCACCGTCGCCAGGCACGGGCCATTGAAATCCCGGTCGCCCGGGCGCTTACGCAAATGCTCGGACATCAGTTCGACGATGACATACAGTTCGCCCGTGAGGGGATGGGCGCTCAGGGCGGAAACGTCCTCCACGTCTTGCTCGAAGTCGGCTTTCCAGGTCAACGCCCCGTTGGACGGGTTCACCGTGTACAAGGCGTGGGCGGAGCGGTATTCCATCATGTAGCCGACGGCATAGAGCTCTCCTCCGGACTGTAGCTCGCACTCGTCGGGCACCATATTATTGTTGCAGTCCGGACCTTCGCCCAGCGGAGGCACGTCGCACTCATCAGGCCTCGAATTGAGGTTGCAATCCTCGGCGCTGCCGACCAATATCTCACGCTCGTCGTCGATCCCGTTGTTATTGCAATCCTCGCTCACGCACAGACCCATAGCGCAAGTTGTCCCCGGACCTTGCGGGTAACCGTTATAGGTCTGGTCGCAGGTCAGGCCATGGGTCTCGATGCACTGCAAGCCCATCCCCACGCTGTAGCAGCAGGCCTCCTTACAAACACCCGAGCTGCAATTCATGCCCTCGTTGAACTCGATACCGTCCATGATTGTGCACTGATTCGCGTTCGAGACGTCGCTACAACTGCCATCCGAGAAGCAGCATGCCCCGGGCGACCCACAAGGATTCGCGGAGCAGCTTGTGCTCCCATGGAAGGATATGCCGCTGTACCACCCGCACGCCTCATCGTTCAGGACGTCCATGCACGTGCCGTCCTCGAGGCAACAGGCTCCGGGTTCCCCACAGGGATTGTCCTCGCATGACATGCCCTCGTGGAAATTACTCGGCCCCGGCCAGCACTCCTGTTCACTCATGACCTCCCAACACTCTCCACCATTCTCTATGATGCAGCACGCTCCCTCTTGACGCGAGCCCGCGCCGATGCTCGGAAAGTCGCCGCCGACAGAAGAGGCGAATTGACCTTGGATGCCACCAGCCTCCCAAAAAATGGGGCTGGACAAAACATCCGAGGGGCCGGTAACCACCAAACCACCAGCCGCCAACATCAATAGCACAAGGTCTACTGTCCGCGAGAATCTCATCGCACTTCCTCCGTGTTGTCGGGTCGGACCTTTAAGGGATCTGACATACACTCACCGGCAGACCAGCCGCCGGCGCAACCTAAGACGATTGCCTGCAAGGAGAGGCCTTTGACCAGTGCTCTATCGCCCATGAACTGATGGTTGGGTGGCCCATGGCTTTAGCGGTGGGCCACCCATGCGTCGGTGATCCATCGAATCAATCGCGACAGAGCGCTAGAGATCTACCGCCTCCGGGCACACCTCAACCGCATCGCCCCTGATCGGCACATCTTCCGTGCCGCGCTCGAAGGCCAAAGCAGGACCACACTTTGACCTGCGAGACTATCTACAAACTCGTCACCCTCAGGCGGGGGGAAGTATGGGTTTCACTCACACCACCCCATCCGCACATCGAATCGTAAATCATGAGGGAACGATTTGTATCTATTGCCCGCTTTATCAATCGCCACGAAGGCGCACCCCAAGCGACAATCGCGGGCAGAATAACTGACTTGACAAACTTCAAACGTGTTTTTGACACTTTTTCTCGCGGCAACAACGCCTTGTGTTGCGTTCGGAGTCGAAGTGGTTTACCTGTTGTTACCGCCGACATCTCTATGCCACATTCCATATAGGGAATATACCCCATGATTATTCCGGCCTTTGCCAAACCTCAGCAGCAGAGGCACAACATGGGACCCCACACGCCACCACACGTCTCTCTCTCGGAAACACGTCAGGCCAAAGATGGCCTTCTCCCTCCCTGGAATCGATAACGAATCTATCTTAACGGTATCACCGGGGGCAGGTCAAGGGGATACCCCGGTATTACATTGCTGTGGGGCGGGTTTCATCTGGGGTAAGACGGCAACCTCAGGCATTCCGTCGCGTTAGGCCCGGCATTTATGCCGGGTATTGGAGTGGTTGTCTTTCCCCTCCATATGTAGGGTGGGTGGAACCTGCC
>JAGLWJ010000079.1 GCA_023133475.1 Phycisphaerae bacterium
AGTCCAAAGTCCCTGGTCCAAAGTCGGAAACCAGCAGGACCTTGGACTTTGAACCTTAGACTTTGAACCTTGGACTTTGGACTTTGGACTTTGGACTCGTTGCCGGTTGGTGGGTTCCACCCACCCTACGCCTGGAGACAAAGGCAACGTTGACAGAGTACTAAAGAATCGGGGAAGAATCCGGATGTTCATCAGGTGGCTTGCTCTGTTCGGGGTTTTGTGGTTCTTTGTCGGGAGTGGTCTGTAGTTGCTCGATTTTTTGCTCGGCTTTTTCCAGCACCTTGCGGCAATGCCGCACTAACTTCATCCCCTCTTCGTACTTGCTGATGGACTCTTCGAGCCCGATGCTGCCTTGCTCGATCTGGGCGGTGATGTTTTCAAGCTGCTTGAGGGCCTCTTCGAATGTGAGCGTCTTTTTGGTCATCAGTCGAATAACTCCAACTGCCGGTTATCTACCACAGTGCTCTCGATTTCGCCAGTGGCGGTCTCGGTGAGCAGACGATCACCGGGCAGAGGCCTGGTCACATCGGTAAGAATCCTGCGGCTTTTTTTCAGGCGGGTGATCGAGAACCCCCGTTCCAGGGTGGCGCGATAGCTCATGGCCTGCAGCTTCCCCGCCGCCGCCGCCAGCCGTTGGCGTAAGGTCTCCAGGCGGTGGGCGGTCAAGTCGCTCAGCCGCCGGAGCATGTTTCCCAACTGTGTCTGGTGGCGGTCGAGGTCTCGGGCGGGGGACCTGTCGAGCAGGCGCCCGCCGGCAGCCTCGACGTGTTGGCGAGCGCTGGTCGCCCGTTTGGCGACGGCCCAACGCAACCGATGTTCATGTTGCACCACCAGCGTCCGGCGCTGGGCGACAACCGCGCGAGGGTGTAGCTGCTGCATGAGTATCTGAGCCTGGGAAACCCGGCTGCGACCATGGTACAGGCGCCTAAGCATTATCGCGTGAGCGCGGTCGGCCAATTCGTCCAATTCCTGTTCGCGGCGTCGCAAGTGCTCGGCTGGAGCGCGCAGCCAAGTCCGCTGCTCGACGGCTTGCAAGGTCTTGCGGCTCAGCTCGATGCGGTGGTTTAGGGCGCGATGCAGGGTCGCCGCATGAGTGTTGATATCGTCCAGCACGTCCTCCAGAACCGGGACCGCCAGTTCGGCGGCTGCGGTGGGGGTGGCTGCCCGCACATCCGCGGCCAGGTCGGCAATCGTAACGTCCACCTCGTGCCCGACGGCGCTGATCACCGGGATCGCCGAGGCGAAGATAGCCCGGGCCACCACCTCTTCGTTGAACGCCCAGAGGTCTTCGAGGGACCCTCCACCGCGCCCGACGATCATGACGTCGATGCCGCCGAGTGACACACCTTTGGCATTGAGCGAGTTGATCGCGGCGGCGATTTCACCGGCGGCTCCGTCGCCTTGCACCCGCACCGGGCACACGCAAACGCCTGCGCAGGGATACCGCCGGCTTAGGGTCTGGAGAATGTCGCGCACCGCCGCCCCGGTGGGGCTGGTCACCACCGCAATACGCCGTGGAAAGCGGGGCAAAGGCTTTTTGTGCGCCGGATCGAACAGGCCTTTGGCACGCAGCTTCTCGCAGAGCTGCCGAAACGCCAACTCCAACGCCCCCACCCCACGCGGCTCCATCCTGCGGACATAGAGTTGGTAGCGTCCCGCCCGCTCGAAAACGTCCACCGAGCCGGTGGCGATGATTTCCAACCCGTCTGCCGGTTTGAACTTGAGGCGCAAGGCGTCGGACCGCCACATGACGCAGGAGACTTCGCTACGCTCATCCTTAAGCGTCCAATAAAGATGCCCACTGCCGTGGTGCTTGAAGTTGCTGATCTGCCCGATCACATGCACGCTGGTCGGCAGATGCAAGACGACAGCCTGCTTAACGAGAGCGGTGAGTTGTGAGACGGTCAGGTAGTTGCCGGCCGACGGCGACATCGGCTTCGCCACCTCCCGCCCGCGATTCAAATCAAATGGCTCCCCCGTCATCACAAGCCTCCGAAAGTAGCACAGGCTTCCAGCCTGCACAGTAGGGCAGGTTAAAACGCTGATTTTCGCGGATCATAATGGCGACTAGAGAAAATGGAAAATGGGGGGATGGAGACGTGATGAATTGAGAATGGAGAATGGAGAAGCACGGCGATCGCAATCGCGCCGGTATGTCTAGCGGCGACAAGTCCGTAGCGTTT
>JAGLWJ010000008.1 GCA_023133475.1 Phycisphaerae bacterium
GAGCCCGGATCAGCCGGCGAATCGCTGCGGACATGCAGCGCGACGCACAAGCCCAAGGGCGAACACAAACAACGCAATCGCTACACAATGAGAGGAATGGCTACCAATGAGCCCGGTAATGTTGCTACAGACTCGAAAAATCCAGGTTAATTCTTGTTGCGAACCGGCAGGTCCCGCTTGTGCTCGCCCCCTTTGTGGCCTGGAGGCACCTTTGTATTCCCCACCCCCTCCGGCGGAGCAGGCGGCAGTGGGGATGAAACCGGCGAGACCCGGGTGAAGTCGATGTGCTCCGCGACTGATGATGCACGAATGGCGTGTTGCAACCCCCCCCGCCGTAGCGTGGAATCAAGACGGTGGAAATCCAAGGCGTCGATGTTGCTTCGGGGTCCACCAAGCCCGAGTTCGGCGGCGGTGGCGAAGACCGCCGGCGGCTGGCCCACGGTGACGACAAAAACATCGGCTGCGGCAGCTTCGACACTGGCGCCGACAATCATGGCAAGCGACGGCGAACCGGGAGACAACGAAAACAGCACTTGGTCCAAATCGTCAAAGTATCCGTTCTCGTTGACGTCGAAGACGATAAGGGCATCAATGTCGTCTGCCGGCACCAGCCGTAACTCCTGGTAAGACGCATATAGCATGACCAACATGTTACGGGATCGCCCTTCACAGGCATCGTCGATCCAGTTTTCGTCCCAATCGCCCAGGCAGATTTCGTCGGGCAGGAATAATCCGCCCATCAAGTCACAATCGCCGCTGCTGATCATGGTGCAGCTTCCGTCCGGCAGGCAACAGGCAGCAGTCGGCTCGGGCTCAGTGCACATATCGCAGGTGGTATCCGGGCCTAGCCAGATACCCCAGCCGACAGTCCCTGGAGCTTCGCACTCGAACTCCATTGCAATCTCGCAGGTGCCGTCATCGTGGCAGCAGGCGCCCTGGCCCTGCGGCTCCTGGTTGCACATGTTGCAGGTGCTATCCGGGCCTAGCCACCAGCCAAAAGCTTCGTAGCACGCCGGTTCAGTAAGCATCTCGCAGGTGCCGCCGTCAAAGCAGCAGGCGCCTTGCCCCTGCGACGGCGCGTTGCACATGTCGCAGGTGGCATCCGGGCCTAGCCACCAGCCAAAAGCCTCGTAGCACGCCAGTTCAGGAAGCACTGCGCAGGTGCCGTCGTTAAAGCAGCAGGTGCCCGGGCTCTGCGGCGGCACGTTGCACATGTCGCAGGTGGTATCCGGGCCTAGCCAGGTGCCCCAAGTGGTTCGCGGAGCCCCGCACTCGAACTCCCCAATGATCTCGCAGGTGTCGTCATCGTGGCAGCAAGCACCGGTCACAACCGCAGGTTCGCAAGCGAAGAAGATATTCGCCCCACTGGGGCCGGCAGCACACGGCAGTATCGGCACTATTGCCAGAGACGGCGAGTCCGTCGTCAGGGAGAAGTAGACGTTTGCGATTGCCCCGTTTTGTTCCAGTCTCGCCAGTCGTGCGGTGGCGTCCACCCGATCTTGCGGAACGCTTTCCACGATGTCGTCGGCATGGGTCGGCGGCCTGGCGGAAAAGTCCGTGCCACCTTCGTCGTAGTTATTGCGAACCAGGTAGTTGTTCTCGAAGGGGCTCTGCTCTGCGTCACCCACTGAGCCCATACGCCGGAACAGCCTGGTTGACATGAACTGGTCGCCGGCGGCCTGACCGCGCCAGGATTGATCGAATGTGTTGTACGGCACGCCCACGCGAACCAGCTTGGGCTCGGGGCGAGCACCGCCCGCCGTTTCTCGATCGACCGAAAACAGCAACGAAAAAACGTCATCAGGCAGAACCGAAGCGTTGGCGGCTGATAGGGCGTCCAGGTCATCGAGCGGCGAGATCAACCCCAGCATTGCACCGGACAGCGCCGATTCCGGATAGGGAAACTCCAGGGTGAGCACATCTCCGCAAGCAACATGCCCCTCCACCGCCGCCAGCGAGACGACATCAAATGAGTATTCCGGAACCGGAAGTGGGTCCAGCGGTGGGGCACCTTGCCCGCCGGCTACAATCACCAGCGAAAGACACACACACATACAGAAGCACGTAGCGGGTTGACGGTATGCCTGAGCATTGGCGGTGACAGGTTTCATTGGTCTCTTTCCTCTCTGGGGTTTATTCCTGGCGCTTCCCTCGATGATACGGCAATCCACGCCGGCCAGGCGGGATCATTCCGCATTCGTATCCAAATCAGCTTTGCATGATAAGTATAACGTTGTTCGCCATCAAACGAGCGGTACGCCCGCCGAAACTCCGCCAACGCACCTTCTCGATCCCCATCAGCCAAATTCATCGCCGCTGCATGAAAGTGGAGTTCGCCCCACAACCGCCAGGGAGCATCGGCTTGTTCAGCCAACTCCTCAAGCTCGGCGGAGGGACCTCCGTCACGACAGTAAGCATACAGCCACTCCACCCACTCTTGCGACTGAGGCGGGGCCAGTTCGGTGCCGAAATCGACCTCGTCAGCCCGCTCGCCCAGAAGTTCCGCCGCTTCCTCCGCCTGGCCCAGCAGACGCAAGCACGTTGCAGACCACACGACAGCCAAAGCACTCTCGGGCGCGTCGGCAGCCAGGGCTCGAGCATGGCTCAAAGCCGCATCCACGTCGCCCAACTCGGCAAGGAGCAGGGCGGGATACACGTGTGCATAAAACCGACTTTGCGGATCACACTCGGCATGAACCGCCACGTCCGCCAACGCCGCATCCAACTCGCCCATCCAATAGTGCAACCGCCAGCGATAATGGTGGCTTTCACAACGGGCGATATCTCGGGTGGCGACTTTGATCGCACGGTTGCGGATCTCGATGGCCTCTGCGTAAAGCCCCATGCTTTCGAGGCATTCTGCCTCGGCGGTGATCGGGCGATCGCTGTCCGGCTCAACCTCCTGACCCAGACGCGCCCACTTGAGCGAGTCGGCATAGTGATCAGCCACCAGCGAGCCGTCGCGGGTCCCCTGGCTGCCCTGGTAGATTTCAGCCGCCAGGCGGTGGGTGATCGAGAGCAGATAGTGCGGATAAGCCCCATAATACTCGTTCTCGATGAGTTGCCGCAGGCTGCTCTGAGCCTCGGAGAACCCCTCCAGGCTTCGGGTGGCGTAGAGCTTCTGATTGCGAGCCCTCGCCAAGTGCAACACCGCCAGGGGATAGAACCCCTGATCCCGTGCTCGCAAGGCATTGGCCCGCCGGTAGGACTCCATGGCTACACTCGGATCGTCGAAATGAACCGCCAGCCCCCTGAACAGCCAGGCGTCGGCGGTCATGCCGGCACCGGACGCCCGGACGCTCTCGGCTTGCTCAAACGTCGCCCGCGATGCCGCACGGTCACGGTTCTTCCACTGCGACCAGGCCAGCATGTATAACGCTCGCAAATCCGAAGGAGCCTGCTCCAGAACCGCTTCGAGGTGATGGATGGCTGACTGCTGATCGCCGCTGCCCAAGCCGATCAGACCACGCACCAAATCCAACTCGCCCGGGTCCGCCCCGAGTGCCTCGGCACGGCCTATGTCAGACTCGACCCGTTGCGGCCTGTGATAGTCGAAAAAGGCGAGTTGCTCATAGGCATTGTGCAACAGCCGCTGGGCCTCACGACGGTGAGCAACCCGGGTATTCCAACCGGCAACAACCGCGATGGCCATGACCGCGACCGTCGCCGCCACCACCGTGGTCGAAACCTTGTGTCGGCGCACCCACTTGACCGCTTTCTGAAGACGGGTGGGGCGCCGGGAGAGAATCGTCCTGCCCTGGGCAAAGCGCCGCAGATCATCAGCCAACAAATCCGCCGACTGGTGCCGCCGCGCGGAGTCCTTCCGCATTGCCCGCAAACAGATCGTCTCCAGGTCTTGCGGGATTTTGGGAACCACCCGTCGCGGGGCAACCGGCTCATTCATGCATATACCCGCGATGATCTGCTCGCGGGTTTCCCCTTGGAACGGTTTCCGACGCGTAATCAACTCGTAAAGCGTCACCCCCAGCGAATAAATGTCCGTGCGATGATCGATCTCGCCCCGGTCGCCGCGAACCTGCTCGGGAGAGAGATAAGCCGGCGTCCCCATCACTTCACCATCGACGGTCAAATGCGGTTCCTCGGTGAGGCGAGCCAACCCGAAGTCCGTCAAGTGCAACCGGTTATCGGTCCCCAACAGAAGATTGTGCGGCTTAACGTCACGGTGGATCACGCCGTGCTCATGAGCACAGTGGAGAGCGTCAGCCACATCAGCCAGCAATGCCGCTAAATGCCGGTAGTCCACCGGTGTCCAGTTTGCCTCGGGCACACCGTTCGCATCGTCGCCTCCGTCGGCAGGCTGAGCAGCGGCGGTGACCGAAACGGGTTTGCCCTGCTCGCCGATCGACCAGCCGGCAGATGAACCACCACGGGAACCGTTGGAACTGAGCAAGTCGGGCCGGCTACGAATCACCGCGTCAAGACTCACCCCTTCGATCAGTTCCATCGCATGGTAGTATTGGCCTCGGTGTTCGCCCTGGCTGTAGATGGAGACGACATTGGTGTGATGGAGCCGTGCGGCAGCTTGTGCCTCTGCCTTGAACCGTTTCACCGCGGATTGCCCGTGCCGGGCGTATCCGGGCAGCACCTTCAACGCCACTTCACGCCCGAGTGATACTTGCCGGGCCCGGTAAACGATCCCCATTCCACCGCGGCCAAGCTCCCCGAGTATCTGGAAATCGCCCAGTCGGGTGCCCACCGGCAATGCGACCGCCCCGTAGGCACCACCAAACGCGGCGCTGCTTCCGCCGTTGGCTCCCAACCAGCAGGAATCCGCCGATGCCAGCGTATCGACATGATACTCGAACGCTCTGCGAAGATGTGCGATAAGCGATTCATCCTCGACATCCGATTCGGCAAGCAGAGGGGCCTTTTCAAGGTCGTCTTCACCCATGTGGTGTGCACACACTCCTGCGGGCAAGGTCAATCGGCATCCGCAATACGGGCACACACTCTTCGCCTCGTCCACCGGCACCTTGGCGGGTGAAGCACAGTCCGGGCAAATGACATTGACCTGAGCTTCGTGCATTCGACGCTTGCCTTACATCCCACACTTAATCATAGACAGAAGCGGCGAGATTTTGGCGCGAATAATCGGCACTTTCGCTCTCTACGCGAGAAACTGAGAAAATAGCATAATCACGATTGTAGGGCGGGTTCCACCCGCCTTTGTCGCATTGCGCGGCGGGTGGAACCCGCCCTACTTGTTGCCTTGTTGCCTCTTGCCTCTTGCCTCTTGCCTCTTGCCTTTTCGACCTCCTGTTGCGGGGTCGGATCAGACGTGCGGTTCGTCGTCACGCAGTGCCGGTTTGTCCGGGGTTGCGGTGTTTTTCTTCCGCTCTTGCCATTCCTGATAGGGGTCTTCCCAATCCTTGCGCCGGCATATCTCCGCGATGACCTGCGGAAAAGCTTTGATGTGGTAGTCGTTCAGGCGGAGGGTGCCCTGGCGATCGCCCATCTCATAGTCGAGGTCCACCCAGCCTTTTCTGGCGTAGTTCTCCGCGTGCAACTCGGTCATAGCCTCGAAGGGGACCAGCGCCCGGGCGGTAAACTTAATGCCCTCGTCGGTGAGCGTGGCTTTGACAATCAATATCCGGAACAAGTGCAAAAGCAACAACAAGCCGACAACGCTGAGCACGATCCCCATGCGGACCTGAAAGCGGAGAGCCGCGGCATCCTTAAACGTGGCGGGCACGTAACGGGCACCGACCACCCATTGGGAATCATCGAGAGTCAGGATCAGTTGGCCCGCCGGGCCAAAGTAGCGTGCTTCGGGCACCGTTCTCTGGCGTTCGGTGCCATAGCGGTCGGTGTAATACTCTTCCCGCGTGCCGCGCCAACCGGGCTCTCCAATCCGCGCCACCACGTCCTTGAGAAGCTCATGTTCCTTCACGGTGTCAGCCAGTTCCTCATTGACCGTGGGCAGGATCAGTTCGCCGGAGGCTTCCAGCGGCGGCGTAAGCCCCTCCACGGCACGCTTGAGATTCTTCAACGGATAACCGACGTAGCCGTCGCGAAAGGACCACCCGGCATATCCGATCACCATGATCGTCACCAGGCTGGTTCGAACGATACGCTCGACGGTGCTACCCGAGGTAATTGGCTCCATGGTCAAACCTTTCCGGGATACGATGCAACACTGAAACAACGGGCCAGGTTCCGCCAACCGGTCCGTCGGCAGGTGAGTATGATTCCAGGTCTGCGACATTTTTGCAAGCCCGATCGAAGCAATGGCGGCACCGGGAAACCATAAAAAGGCACCAAACGTAGGGTGGGTGGAGCTTCGCGGAGCGAAGCGCAACCCACCACACCGACTAGGAACTAGCCCGGACTTTTCATGAACGCAGAGACGCAGAGTATTGCAGAGAAGGAAGTTGTGATTCAAGCAACCGAACTCTCCCGTTGACACGGTGTATATGAGCTTTTCTCTGTGAATTTCCCTAACCTCTTGTTCTGTTCAGCTCTGCGTTCTCTGCGTCTCTGCGTTCATGAATTATTCGGGCTAGGAGTTTCCACCCACCGCAGGGCCTGGTTCGTTGACAATGCGGTAGAAGATGCGTATCCTACCAGTCCTGAAGATATAATTGATTCAATCTCTATTGAAGATAGAATAATGACCGAAGTAATGATCGAACAATCCAAAGCCCTCTTCATTCGCCGGTGGGGGGAAATGGCGGCTTCGTGGGGCATTAGCCGAACAATGGCGGAGATTCACGCTCTGCTCTTCGTCTCCACCAGGCCGTTGTGCACCGATGACGTGATGGGCCGACTCCAGGTGTCCCGTGGTAGTGCGAGCATGAACCTTCGCGAGTTGACTCGTTGGGGGCTCATCGAACGCATGCACGTTCGCGGGGACCGCAAAGAGTATTTTAAGGCTGAGTCCGACGTCTGGCAGATGTTCGAGACCATCTCCCACGAACGCCGCCGCCGCGAGGTCGAACCGATTATCGAGACTATCAACCGCTGTATGGAGATGATCGACTCGAATTTGCAGCAGCTCACCGGCAAGGAACGTGACGAAACTCTGGAATACCGCCGCCGAATCGACGCCATGCTCGAATTCCTCGATGTGGTGAACGCGATCTTCAACCTCGTCCTCACCTCCGGGAAGGGGGGTTTCCAGGAAATCGCCAAGTTGTTGGGCAAGTTTTCCGCATCGGCATCATGAGAAATGGAAAATGGAAAATGGAAAATGCTGACTTAGCGACGTTTTCAGTTATTCGTCCCCCAGTTCCCCATAATTATCATTTCCATTTTTCACGCTCCCCGTTGGGGAGCCGCTAAACGCTACGGACTTGTCGCCGTTAACCCGGATAATTCATGAACGCAGAGACGCAGAGAGCGCAGAGAGGGAGGGAGTGCACCCAACGATAATGTTCCCCATCTCCCCATTTTCCATTTTTCATTTTCAATTTTCAATTTCCCCCATTCTCCATTCTCTGCCTGCCTCGTCCTTGACTTTGCCCGGTTTGCCCTGAATAAATCTGGTGATGGGGGCGTGAGAGCGGTAACGGGACGGAAAAGAAGAAGGGGAAAGAACTTGTTGGCACAAATTAGGTTGCGACACCCGTGGAGGTTGTCGCCGGTGGTGGTTGCAGGTCTGGCGGCAATAATTGCAGCCGGCTGCGGAGCCAATGTGACCCCGTCGGCAAACACGTCGGTGGATGGGGAAGACCGGGGCGATAATTCAATCCGCCTTGGGGATGACCACATCGCTAAAACCGTGGTGCTGGATTGGACCGGAGGTTATTGCAAAATCACCTCCCAATGGCTTAATGGGGCCGATCTTTCGCTGATGTATCTGGATTCCGGCGAGACGCTGGAACAGTACGCGGAGGATTTCGAGGAAGCGGTGCGCACGCGGACCGAGGAAATTCTGAGCAAACTCGAACCGGCTGACTTCGTTGTGGTCGTGGATGAGGCGGAGCATTACCCGGACGATACGGTGGTATATCTGACCGCCGATGCCGTGGCTGGCGAAGCCTTTCGGGTCGGCCAAACCAAGATGGACCGTTGTGATCTGCGTGATGATGACACGGTCATCGTGTGGGTCGGCACAGTGCTGAAGCTGGGCAACAACCACGGATACCAGGAGTGGGTCAATGCGTTGGCCAACATCGCCGCTCACGAGGTGGGGCACACTATCGGGTTCTTTCATCCCGATGCGGAGCGATCCGATTTCACCGAGTACGAGAAGGACACCGAGGTCATGATGGGGGTGCACACTCTATCAGCCCTGCTGAGCCGGCAAGAGTTCATCATTCCACAGGAGACTTGCCCCGAAGCCATTGAACATGAGTTCGGCGGAGTGGCATATGAAGTGCCTGCGAATGCAAGCGCCAAATACCGCACCTGGGCCTACAAGGCGAATGTGGCATCGGAAGATGATGTGGTATACTATTGCCACTGCCATGGGCACGAGCATCCTTAGAGGTAGGGCGGGTTGCACCCGCCGCCCGATGCCACAAAGGCGGGTGGAACCCGCCCTACAAGAACGCAGGATATGCCGAAGTCTGTAGACAAACGAGTCGGGTTTGTGTCGCTGGGTTGCGTCAAGAACCTGGTGGACTCAGAGAAGATGCTGGGGCAGTTGGCAGAGGCGGGTTGCACGCTGACCAACGACGCTACCGATGCAGACGTGGTGGTGGTGAACACCTGCGGGTTTCTGGCTGCCGCACGTGATGAAGCGACCGATATCATCCGTGAGATGGTGGCTCTTAAAGGACAGGGACGCCTGCGACGGGTGGTGGTGGTTGGGTGCCTGGTTCAACGCGATGGGGAATCCCTGCTGGACGAGGTTCCCGGAATCGATGCGCTAGTGGGTGTGCATAACCGCGACGACGTGACCCGAGCGGTGTTGTCCGATCCCACGAAACCACAAGGTGGTGTCGATCTTTTCCTGGGTGATTACCACTGGTTTGTGGCTCAGGACGTGGGGCGGTTGCGCCTGACTCCGCAGCACTACGCCTATCTGCGGATCAGTGAAGGATGTGACCAAAAGTGCACGTTCTGCACGATACCCGCCATCCGAGGCCCAATGCACTGCAAACCGCCCGGGGTGATTCTTGACGAAGCCCGAGAGCTGATCTCCGACGGCGCGGTGGAGATCATCCTCATCGGCCAAGATACGACCAGCTATGGCGTGGACATCGATTACACACCAGGCCTGGCGGGTTTGCTGCGCGAGCTGAACCAAGTGGAGGGGCTGGGGTGGCTACGTTTGATGTACACGTACCCGTCGTCACTGACCGAGGCGATGATCGACGCGGTGGCTCAGTGCGACCGGGTGGTCAACTACCTCGATCTCCCCCTGCAACACATAAACGACCGGGTCCTCAAAGCCATGCACCGGCGGGTGACCCGGGCCCAAACGGAAGCATTGTTGCGGCGAATCCGCGATATGATCCCCGGGGTGCACCTGCGCACCACGATGATCGTGGGATTCCCGGGTGAGACCGAAACCGAGTTCCGCGAATTACTCGATTTTGTGAGCGGATTTCAGTTTGATGCCCTGGGCGTTTTCCCTTATTCATTAGAGCCGGACACGCCTGCCGGGCGGATGCATGGGCAAGTGCCCGAGGCGGTCAAGGAAGAACGGGTGCAGCGCTTGATGCTCACCCAGCAGGAAGTTGCGTTTTCGCTGGCGGACCGGTGCGTCAATCGGCGATTCGCGGTTATGGTGGATGGTGCCCAGGACAACGGCGTGCAGCCGGCTCGGCATAAGGGGCAGGCACCGGAGGTGGACAGCTTGACGTTGCTGCCCGGTTGCGATTTGCCGCCCGGTGCGATGGTCGAAGTGTGCTGCACCCGACGGCAGGAGTATGACCTTATCGCTCAGCCCATATCATGAGAATCAATCTTCCCAATCAAATCACCATCGGGCGGCTGATCTTGTCGATTATCTTCATCGCGTTGCTCAGCCAATATAAGTTCGACGATTCCCACAGTCGTTTGCTCGATTGGTGTGTGGTGGTTTTTGTGGTGGCGGCTTTGACCGACTGGCTTGACGGATACCTCGCGCGGCGGAAAAACCAGGTAACGTCGCTGGGGCGGGTGCTCGATCCGTTTGTGGACAAGATTCTGGTCTGCGGCGCCTTCATCCTGTTAGTCGGGCCCGGGTTTGTGAATGCGGAGGGCAGGAACGTTACCACTATTGCCCCCTGGATGGTTATTCTGATTGTGGGGCGCGAACTGCTGGTCTCGGGCCTGCGGGGTTTCTCCGAGTCGCAAGGCCAATCGTTCGGCGCCGACATGTCGGGCAAAGCCAAGATGTGGCTTCAGAGCACCACCGCACCGTTGATTATCCTGTTTGTGGCCCATCCACAGAGCCTGCTGCTGAATCCGTCGGTTTCCTGGGTTCTTCCGGTGGCGGTTTGGTTGACGGTGGTGGTCACGGTGGTCTCGGTGGTGTCCTATCTGTCGCGATCCAGGCATTTTCTTCTTGAAGCGGCGTAGGGGGAGAGCGACCTGTCCAACGTGCAAAGCCTGATTCTGGGTCTGATACAGGGGTTGACCGAGTTTTTGCCGGTCAGCAGCAGCGGCCATCTGGCGCTCACTCAGCACCTGATGGGTCTCGAGGCGGATTCGTCGGCTATGCTGCTGTTCGACGTGGTGACGCACATCGCCACTCTCGCGGCGGTGGCGGTGGTCTTTGTGCACAGCTTCCGGAGCTACCTCGCCCGTTTGATCCGCGAGAGTTCGAGTTCTTTTTCCGGGCGGCGGTTTGCCTGGCCTATGGCAGGTTACGGCGTTCTGGCTTCGATTCCCACGGCTTTGATGGGTTTTCTTCTGAAGGATGTTTTCAAGTCCGCCTTCGGAGAACCGTGGATCATTGCCCTGGCATTGGTGGTTACCGGCGGTTTGCTGTGGGCCAGCGGGCACATTCGTCGCCCGAGGCTGGGCTGGCGGCGGTTCCCGTGGTGGGGTGCGATAATCGTGGGTATTGCCCAGGGAGTTGCGATTTGCCCGGGCATCTCGCGTAGCGGGGCGACTATTTGCACCGCCCTGTTTGTGGGTCTCAGGCGTCGCTGGGCCGGCGAATTCAGTTTCTTCATTGCCGTGCCGGCCATCCTGGGGGCTGGTTTGCTCGAGATCAAAGAAGCGTTGGAGTTGACTGCGGGCAAATCCGCTGCCATTGGTTTGGGGCCACTGGTTTTGGGCGCGATCGTGGCGTTCGTTTCGGGGGTGGCGGCATTGAAGGTTTTGCTTCGCACCGTCCGCACCGGCAAACTGCATTTCTTCTGTTACTACTGCTGGATGCTCGCGCTGGTTGTGCTGGTGTTCGGGCAATAATCGATCAGCTTCACGCTCCCCTGCGGGTCGCCGCTAAACGCTACGGACTTGTCGTCGCTAAACGCTACGAATTGTCGCCGCTAAATATCCCGACGCCGTTGCGAGCGTCCACATTCTCCATTCTCAATTCTCAATTCTCAATTCTCCATTCTCAATTCATCACGTTTCCCATCCCCCAATTTTCCATTTTCCATTTTCCATTTTCCATTCTGTTGTGCGGTGCGACGGTCACGCGACTTGACCTGTGCGGGTATTGGCGTAACAATAGCATGATGGGGGCAGGTGGGGAAGGAATGCGACGCATTCCCATGGTATAGACAGTCTGGGGGTTCAGATACTTGAGACGATGAAGATAGTGACAGACCAGGCGCGCTTCAGTCCGGGTGGCCCATCGCGCCGGTTCGTGAAAGGGACCAGCGATGTTAACAGATAACATCCTCGATCTTATCGGCAATACTCCGGTGCTTCGGCTCAACGGGGAGAGAATTTTTGCCAAGGCGGAGTTTCTCAACCCCGGCGGCAGCGTCAAGGACCGGGTGGCCCGGTCGATGCTCGAAGGGGCGGAACGGGACGGGCGGCTGAAGCCGAACTCGATCATCGTCGAGCCCACCTCCGGGAACACCGGGATCGGCTTGGCGTTGGTGGGACGTCTCAAAGGCTACCGCGTGCGGATTGTGATGCCCGAGGGGATGAGCGAGGAACGCAAAAAACTTATCCGGGCGTTGGGGGCGGAGTTGGATCTGACCCCGGATGAACTGTCCATCCCCGGCGCTATCGAGCGTGCCCGGCAGATAGCGGCAGAGGACCCGCGAGTGTTTATGCCTCAACAATTCGAGAACCCCGATAATCCGCGTGTCCACTACGAGGAGACCGCCCCGGAACTCTGGCGTCAGATGACCGGCGACATCGCCTGTTTTGTGGCTGGCGTGGGCAGCGGCGGCACGCTGCAAGGCGTTGGAAAGTTCCTTAAAGAGCACAAGCCCGGTGTCAAGATCGTGGCGGTCGAGCCGAAGAACGTGTCGGCATTGCTGGGCCATGAGCCGGGCCTGCATCAGATACAAGGAATTGGGGACGGATTTATTCCTGCCGTACTGGACGTCTCGCTGGTGGACGAGATTATCGAGGTTACCGACGAGGACGCCATCGCAACCACCCGGCAACTTGGTGCCGACAACGGCCTGCTGGTCGGCGTCTCTTCCGGTGCCAACGTGTGGGCAGCGAGGCAACTGGCCAAAAAAATCAACGGCAACATTGCCACCGTGCTTCCCGATCGGGCGGAACGCTATTTCAGCACCTCTTTGCTCTAATACGATCGCAACCAATCAGTACCGCGACCGTAAGGGAGCGGCCTCATTCGATGACGTATCCGGCGGGTGGCATGGTCAAGGGCC
>JAGLWJ010000080.1 GCA_023133475.1 Phycisphaerae bacterium
GGGGACGCGAATACTCCACGCGATTCGTGTCCCCCACGACTAAAGCCATGGGCCACCCATACATTCAATACCTGCGTCACGGAGCATTGGAATGACCCCGCCGATGGCTACAGTTAATCGCCCCGACATCGTCGATTCGCATCGGGCACCAGTCTGCCTGCCGGCTGGGCAGGCGGTCCTCGCCCTGGGGGGCGACCTCAAGAGCGTCGTCAGCCTCATGCAGGATGACCAGGTTCACTCCAGCAAGGACTTCGGAGACTTGGCGGACGCCGGTTCATACCGCCATTTCGCGGCTGCCGTCGAGGGTTTCGAGAGCCGTGCCAACGGAACACATTTGACGATCAGCCACGATCTGCACCCCGGCTACCTTTCGACGAGTTTGGCTCAGAAAAGCCGACACACGCGGATGGCTGTCCAACACCACCACGCCCACATCGCAAGCTGTCTGGCAGACAACAGCCAGACCGGCCCGGTAATTGGAGTGGCTTGCGACGGCAACGGTTATGGGACCAACGGAGCGGTTTGGGGCTGTGAGGTGCTGGTGTGCGATTTGTGGGGGTTCGAGCGTGTGGGGCATTTGGGGTATTTCCCATTGCCTGGAGGTGACGCCGCCGCCAAGCAAACCTGGCGCCCGGCCCTGAGTTTGGTTCGCCAGGCTTACGGCGACGACTGGGCCAGCCAAACCGGTGACCTGTTCGCAAACATACCCGCCGGCGACTTGGCGACGGTGGAGCAGATGCTGAAACGCAACGTAAATTGCGTCCCCACCTCAAGCCTGGGGCGACTGTTCGATGCCGTCGCGTTTTTGCTGGGGCTCTGCGACTATAATCATACCGAGGCTCAAGCTCCTATTGCCTTGGAGAAGTCCGCCGAGCATGAAGACGCCAGCCGGGCATTGCCGTTCGAGGTGGTCTCTCCGCAGGCCACCGGGGGGGACGCCGGTTCGGCGGGTGGAACCCGCCCTACATTTGCCACCGGCATGGTGATCGACGTTCAGTCGATGATTCGCATGTTGGTGGAGCGTATGCTTGGGGGAAGTCGTCCGTCGGAGTTGGCTGCCGACTTCCACAAGACCGTGGTGGCGATGCTGGCTACCACCGTCGAAATGGCAGCCGAGCGAACTGGGATCGGCAAGGCGGCGTTGTCGGGAGGATGTTTTTTCAACCGCCGCCTGAACCACGGATTGACTAAACGCCTGGAGCATGCCGGAATAACGGTGCTGCGTCATAAGAACATCCCGATGGGAGACGCTGGTTTGTCTATTGGGCAAGCGGTTATTGCTGCCGCGGAGGTAACGAAAGAAACATGTGTCTAGCGGTTCCGGGGCAGATTGTGGAACGTCGGGGCGATCTGGGGCGGGTGGACTTCCAGGGCAACAAGCTCGACATAAGTCTCACCCTAACACCGGAGGCTGGTCCGGGTGATTGGGTGCTGGTCCACGCCGGATTCGCCATCGGCGAGCTGGAAGAGAGCGAAGCCCGCGAAACCTGGTCCTACCTCCGACAGGCAGGCATCGAAGGAGTGGGAAATTGAAAATTGAAAATTGAAAATTGAAAATGGAAAATTGGTAACTCTTCAGCCGCGTGCAGACCATTCGTCCGGTTGGCCAATGATGGCGCCTGCGGTTCGCCACATTACTGCATATGGCTGAAGAGTTACGAAAATTGAAAATGTCGGCGTGGGAACATTTTACTCTCCAATTGTAACGGCATTGCTGCCATCCCCTCATTTTCCATTTTCCATTTTCCATTTCTAGGTGGAGGTATTTCATTCTTTGAGTGACGAGTTGGCGGACATCTGTGAACGGATTGGTCGCGAGGTGTGCATCATGGAGGTTTGCGGCACGCATACCGTGTCGATCTTCCGCAACGGCATCCGATCCATGCTGCCGCCGACGTTGAGGTTGGTCAGCGGCCCCGGCTGCCCGGTATGCGTGACCGCCCAACGTTACATCGATGCAGCCATGGACCTTGCCGGGCGTGCGGAGGTGATCGTTGCCACCTACGGGGACATGGTGCGGGTGCCCGGCAGACATGGAAGCCTGGAAACCCAACGGGCAGCCGGAGCCGACGTGCGCGTGGTCTACTCGATCCGCGACGCGGTGGAATTGGCGGCCCGCAACCCGGACCGAACCGTCGTGTTCATCGGCGTAGGGTTCGAGACCACCGCACCCGCCACCGCCGCGGCAATCCGCGAAGCCTACACCCGCCGGATCAATAACTTTTGCGTGCTATCAGCCCACAAGCGAGTCGTGCCCGCGATGCGGGCTCTGTTGGAGGCTGAGGACGTGCCGCTTGATGGCTTCCTCTGTCCGGGGCACGTCAGCGTGATCATCGGTGCCCAGGCCTACAAGCCGATCGTGGAGGAATACAACCGCGCCTGTGTGATCGCCGGCTTTGAACCCATGCAGATTCTGCAAGGCTTGTTGCATCTCGTCAGGCAAATAAAACAAGGCGAGGCCAAGCTGGACAATGCGTATGGTATAGCCGTCAAAGACGAAGGTAACCTCACGGCACTAAGGCTAATCGACGAGGTGTTTGAGGTGTCCGACGCGGTCTGGCGGGCGATGGGGGTGATCCCGCAGAGTGGGCTGGAAATTCAGCAGAAGTATGCTCAGTTCGATGCGCTGAGGCGATTCGACCTTCAGTTGGGCGCGGACGAAGACCCACCCGGTTGCCGCTGCGGCGAGGTCATTCAGGGCAAGATCGAACCGCCGCAGTGCAGCCTGTTCTCACAACAGTGCACCCCGCTTCACCCGGTGGGTCCCTGCATGGTCAGCAGCGAGGGCACCTGTTCCGCCTGGTTCAAATACGGAGTTCGTGGCACGAGTCGTGCGAGTAAGCCTCGGGCATAGTGTGGGTGTCCCATCGCCGCTCCCTTACGGTCGCGGTACTGATTGTGGGTGGCCCACCGCTAAAGCGATGGGCCACCCGTCCCAAAGTTAGAAACCAGCGGGACTTTGAACTTTGGACCTTGGACCTTGGACTCGCTAATTCCGTGTCGGAAACCAGCCAACCCGATACCCCACGAATCGTTCTCGCCCACGGCGGCGGCGGCGAACTCATGCAGGAGCTTATCAAGAGCCACATTCTGCCAAAACTGGGCAACGCCATGCTGAATCGCCTGACCGACGGGGCGGTTTTGGGGCCGGTGACGGGGGACCTGGTGTTCACTTCCGATGCTTTTGTGGTGACCCCGCTCGAGTTCCCCGGTGGGGACATCGGGCGGTTGGCGGTCTGCGGGACGGTGAATGATCTGGCGATGATGGGCGCCAGGCCGGTGGCGCTGTCTCTGGCTATGGTGATCGAGGAAGGCACGCCGCTGGATTTGTTGGACCGTATCCTGGATTCGGTTGCCCAAGCCGCCGCCGAAGCGGGCACCTGTATTGCCACGGGCGACACCAAGGTGGTCGAGCGTCGCGGTGGTGGAGGGATGATCCTGACCACTGCGGGAGTTGGTGAGCGTCTTGCCGAAGCGAGGCTGGATACGAAGCGTATCAGAGCGGGCGATTGTTTGATCGTCAACGGCTGCATCGCCGAGCACGGCCTGGCTATCATGGCGGTGCGCGAGGGGTTCGAGTTTGAGACCGAACTCCGGTCGGATGCAGCCCCGCTCAACAACCTGGTTGAGATGGTGCTGAGTTGCGGTTACGATGTTAAGTTCCTGCGGGACCCAACGCGGGGCGGGTTGGCTACGGTGCTGGCGGACTTGGCGGACGACACCGGGTTAAGCGTGGAGATCACCGAATCCGCCCTGCCCATAACCGCAGTGGCGCGGCATGCGGCAGAGTTGCTGGGGCTTGATCCGCTCGGCGTAGCCAATGAAGGCAAGTGTTTGATGTGCGTATCCGCCGCGGATGCCGATAAAATGCTGGCCGCCTTGCGAAAGCATCCCCTGGGGGCAGAGGCGGCGATAATCGGGCGGATCACCGATGCCAGACCGCCACTGGTCGAGATGGTGACGGTCGTGGGAGGGCGGCGCGTCGTGCAGCGACCTTACGGTGAGGAACTACCGCGGATTTGTTAAGCGGTGTGGTTAAGCAGCTTTCGAGCTGGAATGAAAACAACACGATGACGACGGAGGACAATGCGTCATGCCGGACCCCAAAAAAATTCTCCTGATCGATGACGACCCGGACATGCACCATGCGGTGACCGCCATACTCGAGTCGCAAGGGTACGAGGTCAAGTGCTGCCTGACCGGTCCGGACGGGGTGGCTGCTGCGCGGGCGGACACACCCGATCTGATCCTGCTGGACATCATGCTGAGTTCGCCGTCGGAGGGGTTCCACCTGGCTTACGACCTCTCCAAGGACGACGAACTCAAGGACGTCCCTATCATAATGCTCTCGGCGATCGGCTCGATGATGGGGATGGACTATGCCCAGGAACTGGGCAGCGACTACATTCGCGCGGAGAAATTCCTGGACAAGCCGATTGATGCCCAAACTCTGCTCTCGGCGATTGACGAAGTCTTGAACAAGTAAGCCCGGAAGTGCAATGACCGAGTCGGCTGGCACGGGACCAACCTTCATGGGGCGTCTGCTCCTGCCACAGGGCGAATACCGCACCGGTGCGCTTCGAGCCATGGTGCGGATGCACTGGTTCATCCGCTTACGATGGTTGGCGATCGGGGCAGGCGGTGTTGCCTATCTGGTCGATCAGATGGTGGACCTGGTTCCGCATCGCCCGCGGTATCTGCTTGGGATTCTTGCGATCCTGGTGGCGATGAACCTGCTGTGGATTCTGTGGTCACGGCGTATTCATCAGCGGGTTCAGGCTGCCGAAGAGGGGGACGGCGACATCACCGAGGTGGTGCTGTTCTTCGCCAACGCTCAGATGGCGGTGGACCTGGCTTTGCTCACGCTGATTATCCGGCTCTTCGGCGGGGTGATCAGCCCAGTGGCGATCTTTTACGTTTTCCACGTTGCCATCGCCGCGTTGTTGCTGGCGCCTATCAACGCCTTGTTGCAGGCGGTTTGGGCTCTGCTGTTATACAGCATTGTAGTCTTTGGTGGGTGTGCCGGCTGGATTGGCGAGCACATGCCCCTGGTGGACCACATCGCGGAACTGCCGCTGGTGAATTCGACCGGATTCGTTTCGGTCGTGTATTGCGTGGTGGCTTCCGGATTGCTGGGCATCTGGTATCTCGTTTCCCAGGTGGGCAGCACCTTGGACGAGCGCGAGAGAGATCTGCGAAAGACCACCGAGGCGCTGTTGGCCAGCCACGAAGCCATCGCCGAATTGCAAGACCGTCGTACCCGGTTTATGCGCACCGCAGCCCATCAGCTCAAAAGCCCACTGGCGGGAATTCAGACCTTGGCAGCCCTGATCACCGACGGGGTCATTTCCGGTGAGGCGGTGCAAAGCACCACCGCCAAAGTCGTCAGGCGCTGCAAGGAAGCTATCGAGCAGGTCAACGAGTTGCTCACCCTGGCCCGCCTGAAGGACGAAGGCATCGAGCGGCATCAGACGGCAGACACCCCCCTGGTCGCCACGCTGAACGAGTTGTTCGGCCACTTCCGTGACCGGGCAAAATCGGAAGGTATCGAGTTGGTGTTGCAGGTGGCTGACGGCATCGCCCCCTCGGTGCGGGTGGATCCGCGAGACTTGAAGGACTGCCTGGGCAACTTGATCGACAACGGCATCAAGTATTCCGGCGAGGGGAAACGGGTCGAGGTTGCCGTGGAGTTGTCCCATGGGGGAGCGGTGGTTTGCGTCCGCGACGATGGGGTTGGGATGGACCCCGATACGTTGGCTGTCGTGTTTGACGAGTTTCGTCGTGGGAATCAGGCGTTGGCTTTGCAAATTTCCGGCAGTGGTCTGGGGCTTTCCATTGTCAGGGAAATCCTGGAGCACTGCGGAGGTCGAGTAACTGTTTGCAGCACCCCGGGCGAGGGGACCATGTTCCGGGTATGGCTGCCTCTGGTGGAGACCGCCGGGTCGCTTTCAACCGGGGGTGGCGTTCGGGTCGGGACCGTCACAACTGTTTCCAACACTAGCCCTCAACAAAATAATGAGGAGGTTGCCTATGCTGGACCGAATCGTCGAGAAAAATGAACTACTGGAACTCGTCGATGAGTTGTCCCGGGAGCGGACCATCATCGGGCCGGTGCCCCGGGAGGAACACTATTTCTATGAAGCCGTCAAGAACGTGCGGGAACTGGACCTGGGGTTCAACTATTGCGTGTACAGCCCCAAAGCCTTTCTCTTCCCTCCCACCGAAACCCTGTTCCGCTTCGAGGCGCAAGACGGGTCATTTGGCGCCACCCCGGTTTTGGAAGACAGGCCTCAGGCGTTTGTGGGTGTCCACCCATGCGACATCAACGCCATCCGCCTGCTGGACCGCGCCTTCAGCCGCGACCACGCCGATGAGCATTACTTGTCCCGGCGCGGGGCGACGTTCATCATCGGAATCGATTGCCCGAAAGCGTGCATCGAGGGCGTCTTCTGTGTGGACATGAAGTCGAACAATGCCGAGGAAGGATTCGACATCATGTGCTACCCACTCGAGGACGACGGCAAAGGCCAAGTGGTCTACGGCGTCATGTTCGGAACCAAAGCCGGGCGCGAGTGGATTCTTTACCATCAGGCTGGGCGTGCCCCGTCGGTGAAGGATGAGCGCGACTTCAAACAGTACCAACGCCAGAAAGAGCAGGCGTTTCCGCGGAGCATCCCCTATGACGTGGATACACTGCCGGACCTGCTCGAGCGATCTTACGATTCGCTGCTGTGGGAGGCGACCGCCCGGCGTTGTTATTCGTGTGGAAGTTGCAATTTGAGTTGCCCGACCTGTTATTGCTTCGACGTTTACGACGAGTTGGATATGACCCTGACCAGCGGCGAGCGCAAGCGTGAGTGGGACGGGTGCCAGTTGCCCGGTTTTGCCCTGGTGGCCGGCGACCACAACTTCCGTGGCAAGGCGGCGTCACGGCTGCGTCATCGGATTTATCGCAAGGGGAAATGGGTCCGCGAGCGGGAGGGCATTTCCGGGTGCGTGGGTTGTGCCCGTTGCGACCGGGCCTGCACCGCAAAGATCAGCTCCATCGAAATCTATAACCAGCTTGCGGAGGAGGTGTGAATATGACGACTCTCGAAAACCCGCAATTGAACCAACCGTCCAGCATCTACGTCCCCGAGCCGGCTGAAATCATTAAGATGGCTAAGCTGACCGAGATGGAGATGCACTACGAACTTCGCCTGGCAGACGGGCGCCCACTAGGCCAAGACCCCGGGCAATTCGTCCAGGTCAGCTTGTTGGGCGTGGGCGAATGCCCCATCTCGCTTTGCTCCTCGCCCACTAGGCCGGAGACCTTCGAGCTGTGCATCCGCCGGGTCGGCAAGGTCACCGAGTGCCTCCACCGCCTTTCCGAAGGCGACACGATCGGCATTCGAGGCCCCCTGGGGCACGGATTCGATGTCAACGAGATGCACGGCAAGGACATCCTGATCGTCGCCGGCGGACTGGGCATCGCCCCGGCACGCTCGCTGATTCAGTACATCCTGGATGAGCGCGAGCGTTTCGGGCGATTCTTCCTCCTTTATGGCGGGCGCACTCCGCAGGAACTGCTGTTCAAGGACGACGTGGTCCGCTGGCGGGAGAACCCCGACGTCGATTTCCACGTCACCGTGGATCAGCCGGACAGTGGCTGGCGCGGGAAATCCGGGGTGGTGACCACTCTGTTCCGGGAACTGCCCAAATTGGACCCCAATGAGACCCTGGCGGTCATCATCGGGCCGCCGATCATGTTCAAGTTCGTGGTCCTGGAAATTCTGTCGCGGCGAATTCCGCAGACCAGCATCTACTGCTCACTGGAACGGCAGATGAAATGCGGGGTCGGCAAGTGCGGCCACTGCCAGGTGAACAACATCTACGTCTGCCAGGAAGGGCCTGTATTCAAGTACGCACAACTCAAAGCTTTGCGGGAGAGTGTCGAATAATGAAACCGAAAATCGCAGTTTTTAGTCTGACCAGTTGCGAAGGATGCTCGCTCGCCATTCTTGAACTCGAGAACCAGTTGCTCGATATCCTCGGGGCTGTCGAGATCGTCAACTTCCGCGAAGCCATGACCGAGCGCGACTGTGACATCGACATCGGTTTTGTGGATGGGGCGGTCTCCACCCCCACCGACGTCGAGGAAATCAAGGAGATGCGCGAGCATTGCAAAGCCCTGGTGGCCATCGGGGCGTGCGCCTGTCAGGGCGGGATCAATAGCCTCAAGAACCACCAGAACGAGGACGACTATCGCTCCTACGTCTACGGGGACGGAGCCAAGCACTTCCCCACCATCAAAGCCCAGCCGATCTCGGCGTTTGTCGAGGTCGAGTACGAGCTACCGGGCTGCCCGATGGTTAAAGAGGAGTTTCTGGCGTTGGTCAAGGCGGTGCTCTCAGGCCAGCAGTGGGCATTGCCGCAAACCTCGGTGTGCGTGGAGTGCAAGAAGCAGGGCAACCTCTGCCTGTACGAAAAGGGGATCATCTGCCTGGGCCCGGTGACGCTAGCCGGCTGCGGTGCCATCTGCCCGACCTTCGGCTCAAAGTGTGAGGGTTGCCGTGGGCTTGCCAGTGACGAGGCTTTGCAAGCTGCGAGCATCAACCTCCGCGAGCAGTACGACATTCCGCTGGAAAACATCCTGGCTGATCTTCGCTTCTACGGCGCTTATCAGGAGAAAAGCTTACCATGAAAACCATCGACATCGACGTAAAACACGTCACCCGCGTCGAAGGGCACGGGAACATCGTCGTCAACGTTAAAAAGGGCGAGATTACCAGGCTCGAACTACAGATCGTCGAGAGCCCGCGCTTCTTCGAGTCCTTCCTCCGAGGCCGACATTACCGCGAAGCCCCGCACATCACCTGCCGCATCTGCGGGATTTGCTCGGTGGGGCATACCACCGCGTCGGTGAAGGCCATGGAAAACGCCATGGGGATCACCCCCAGCGAACAGACGCTCCTGCTACGCAAGCTGATGCTGCACGCCGAGCAGATGCAAAGCCATTGGCTTCACGTGTTCTTCCTGGCTGTGCCCGACTTTTTGGGCGTTGGTTCGGTGATACCGTTGGCCAACACCCACCCCGAGGTGGTCAAGCGGGCGTTGCGGATGAAGCGGTTGGCCAACGACATCTGTTGTGCGATCGCCGGCCGACACATCCACCCCATCGCCATGCACGTCGGCGGGTTCACGCATATTCCCAAGGTGGAGGAGTTGGTGGACCTCAAGCGGCGGCTCGAGGAATGTCGCGCGGACCTGGGCGAGATGGCCAACCTGATGGCGTCGTTCGAGAAACCGGACTTCAACCGCGATACCGAGTACATCGCACTCTCCGACCCCAACAAGAAGGAATACGCCTTCTACGACGGGAAGATAGCCTCCACCAAGACCGACAAGACGCTCGACGTGGATGATTACCTGACCTGGATTATCGAGCACGTCGAGCCGCACTCGACCTCTAAGCATGTCAAGACCCCGCGTTCAGCCAGCTTCATGGTCGGGGCGTTGGCACGCTACAACCTCAACCACGAACTGCTGCATCCGGCAGCCAAGGACGTAGCGGTGAAGCTGGGGCTCAACGGCGGCAGCACCAACTCGTTCGACAACAACACCGCCCAGATCGTCGAGACGGTTCATTGCGTGGAGGACTCCATCGAGGTCATCGACGAACTGCTCACCCGTGGGATGAAGCTCGAGCCGCTGGTCGAGCCGACTCGATTTGGGCGTGGTGCCGGCACCGCCGAGGTTCCGCGTGGAATCCTGTTCCACGACTATACCGTTGGTGAAGACGGCTACATCACCGACTCGAACCTGATCATCCCCACCACGCAGAACATGGCCAACATCGAGGCGGACTTGCGGGCTCTGGTCAAGCAGCTTCTGGAGACAGACCTCAGCAAGGAGGAGATCACCCTGAAACTCGAGATGCTGGTGCGGGCGTATGACCCGTGTATCTCGTGCTCGGTTCACTTTTTGAACGTCAAGTTTGAGTGATGCGCAACAACCGAATCACCATTGTCGGATGTGGGCGGACGGATAGTGGTGATGACGCCGTCGGCATCCGGGTTGGTGAAGCCCTTGTCCGATGTGCGTTGCCCGACACTCGCATCCTGTTGACCGAGTGGCCTGGGGTGGACCTGATCGCCGACATGGAGGGCGTCGAGCTGTTCGTCTTGATCGACGCCGCCCGGGCAGTCCCAGGCCACCCGCCCGGCTCGTGGGAGAAGATCGACTACCGCAACTTTTCCGGGACGCTGCTGACCAGCCATCACGAGAGTTCTCACGGGTGGAGCATCGCCGAGACACTCGAGTTGGCAGATCGCCTCGGCGAGTTGCCGCCGCGGGTTTGGATCTACGCGATCTTCGGGGCGCGGTTCGAGTTTGGCGCCCAGCCGTCCGAAGCGACCATCGCCGTGGTGCCCGAAGTGACTGCCGCGATCCAGCACGACGTGACACAGTTTCTGGGAATTGAAAATGGAAAATTGAAAATGGAAAATGTGGGATGAGGAACGCTGTCGGTGGGTGGCCCATCGCTTTAGCGGTGGGGGACACGAATGGAGAATGGAGAATGGAGAAGCGCGATGGACGGGTGGCCCATCGCTTTAGCGGTGGGGGACACGAATGCCTGACGCGATTCGTGTCCCCCACGGCTAAAGCCATGGGCCACCCAGCCATGGGGCACCCAACCATCAGTCGTAGGGCGGGTTCTACCCGCCTTCTGAGCACGGCGCGGCGGGTGGAACCCGCCCTACATTTGCCGAGCATCACCCCATGCACGAATTGAGCATCGCCCAAGCCTTGCTTGACACCGCCCTCACCACCGCCGCCGAACACGGCGCCAAACGCATCGCCACCATTCGCCTGCGTATCGGCGGTTTGCGGCAGGTGGTGGAAGAGTCGTTGCGGCAGGCATTCGACATCCTTTCCGAAGGGTCGATTGCCGAAGGCTCAGTTGTCCGGATCGATTGGGTGCCTTCAGTGTGGCGTTGCGGCGTTTGCGGCTGCGTGGTCGGGGCTGAAGATGCGGCTGACACTTGCTCGTGCGGCAGCCGTGAGTTTTCCTTCGAGGGCAGCGACGATCTGGTGCTGACCTCGGTGGACCTGGAGTGTGACGATGATGAGGATTGAAGTGCTCAAACGTTTGCAGGAGCAAAGTGAGGCTGAGGCTGACGAAGTCCGCCAAGTTTTGGCCCAAAATCGCGTGACGCTCATCAACGTGATGGGCTCGCCCGGTAGCGGCAAGACCACGCTGCTGGAAGCCACGCTCAAACGTCTGACCACGGACCTGAAGTGCGCCGTCCTCGAGGGCGACTTAGCCACCCTCCAGGATGCCGAACGCATCGCCGATTTGGGCGTGCCGGTGGCTCAATTGCTGACCGAGGGCGGTTGCCATCTCAAGCCAAACCTGGTGCACAGCGCCTTGCTGCGGTTAGACTTGTCTGCGATCGACTGTGTCTTCGTCGAGAACGTCGGCAACCTGGTTTGCCCAGCCAACTTCGATCTTGGCGAACACACCCGCGTGGTCGTGTTAAGCGTCGCGGAAGGCGATGACAAGACCAGCAAATACCCCTACATGTTCAAGCAGGCTGATGCCGTGGTAGTGAGCAAGCTCGACCTGTTGCCCCTGTGTCGCTTTGACCCGGCGCGGACCCGGCGCGAGATGCACGCATTGAATCCCAAAGCCGCAGTCTTCGAGATCAGCGCCGTGCAGGAAACCGGCCTTGAAGCCTGGGTGCGCTGGGTGCACCACGCCGTTGAGCAGTGTAGCACAGGCTTGCGCTAGCCCCGGCATTTATGCCGGGTACTGGAGTGGTTGCCTTTGTCCCCCCCCTCCCGTTCCGCCCCGCCGCCTTCGGCGGCGGGGCGGAACGGGAGGGATTCTTCGTTCGGCCTTCTCACCCGGCATAAATGCCGGGCCTAGCGCGACGGCTTGCCTGATGTTGCCTTGTTGCCTCTTCACCACGGGTTTACTGAATGTATACTATTGTGCAGGCTGGAAGCTGGAAGTTGGTGGATGAATGGTGAGTGAATCGCTTTTTCTACGTGCGTGCAGGAGAGAGGCAGTCGAACGGGCACCGGTGTGGATGATGCGCCAGGCGGGGCGTTATCTGCCCGAGTACCGCGAGATGCGGCAGCGGGCTGATTTTCTAACCATGTGCCGCACACCCGAGTTGGCGGCGGAGGTCACCTTGCAGCCGATCCGACGCTTCGGAATGGATGCGGCGGTGATCTTCAGCGATATCCTGATCCCCCTGGAGCCGCTCGGTTTCGCAGTGGTCTTCGGCGAGAAAGGCCCTACCATCGCCCAACCGGTTCGCAAGCCCGCAGATGTGCCCACGAGCGTGCCGGAGAACTTCGACGAACGGGTGAGTTATGTCTACCAGACCATCGAGATGGTGGGCGACGAGTTGCCTGCGGAGGTGCCGGTCATCGGATTTGTGGGTGCCCCGTTTACGCTGGCCAGCTATCTGATCGAAGGCGGCGGCTCCAAATCGTTCGCCGAGACCAAGCGGTTCTTCTACCATCAGCCGGAGGCTGCACACCGCTTGTTGGGGCTGTTGGCAGACACCGTAGCCCGGCATCTGCGCAACCAGGTTCGTGCCGGTGCCCGGGCGGTGCAGGTGTTCGACAGTTGGGCTGGTGTGCTGAGCGAGGCGGAGTATCGTGTCTGGGCCTTGCCTTATGCACAGCGGGTTCTGGCCGAATTGGCCCAAGAGCGGGTGCCGCGGATTCTGTTCACGCTCAACGCTGCCCATCTCTACGGGGCGTTGGCGGAGGCGGATGCCGAAGTGTTGGGGATCGACTGGCGGACTCCGATGGGGCAGGCTTTTGACCTGCTGGGCGACCGCTTCGCCTTGCAGGGCAATCTGGACCCCACCGTGCTGCTGGGTCAGCCGGAGCAGGTGGTGACCGAAACCCACAAGGTGCTGGCTGGTGTCGGCAGCCGGGTTGGGCATATAATGAACCTGGGCCACGGCGTGCTACCCTCGACGCCCATCGCCAATGTGGAAGCCTTTGTGCAGGCTGTCCGCGACTTTACAGGGGAGGATTGATGCCCCAGCCGAAGAAGGATTTAGACATCGTAGACCTTTCAGACGCGGACATCCGGGCGCTGGTGGAGCGTTACCGCACGCGGGGGCCTCGGTATACGTCGTACCCCACGGCCCCACAGTGGACCGACGCGGTGAACTCGGAGGTGTACCGCCAAGTGCTGGGGGATTACTCAAAGCCGGACCCGATCGCACTATACGTTCAC
>JAGLWJ010000081.1 GCA_023133475.1 Phycisphaerae bacterium
ACAAGGATCGCCTTGGAGGAACGCCCCGAATGGGCCGAGATGTCGGCGGCGATCCTTGTCCGTGGCGAAGGCCGTCGTGTGCTCCCACGGACAAGAACCGCTAGAACGTTCCACGGTGATGTCGTAGCGTTGTTCGCCGGCGGTTCTTGTCCGTGCCACCCGGTGTGAACGGTTACGTTTTGGCGAGAGTCAGCTCATGGCGTACACGGTTTTAGCCCGGAAGTATCGTAGCCGCACGTTTGACGAGATCGTGGGGCAAGATGCCATTTCGACCACCCTCAAGAACGCGGTGGCATTGGGTCGCATCCACCATGGGTATCTTTTCACCGGCACCCGCGGGGTGGGTAAAACCTCGATGGCCCGAATAATGGCCAAGGCGCTCAACTGCCTGGCGAGCGACGGGCCGACGCCCACCCCCTGCTGTGAATGCGAAGCGTGCCGGATGATCGCCGAGGGTGAAGACATCGACGTGGTGGAAATCGACGCAGCCAGCAACACCGGGGTGGATAACATCCGCGAGCTGCGCAACAACGCCTCTTTCCGACCGGCTCGTTCCCGCTACAAAATCTACATCATCGACGAAGTGCACATGCTCAGCACGGGAGCGTTCAACGCCCTGCTAAAAACGCTGGAGGAGCCGCCCGAACACGTCAAGTTCATTCTGGCGACAACCGAGTCCCACAAAGTGCCGGCTACCATCCAAAGCCGCTGCCAACGCTTCAATTTCCGCAGCATCGACGTAGACACCATCACCGCCCAGCTCAAGAGGAACCTGGATTCAGAGGGAGTCCAGGCAGACGAGGCGGTGCTCCGGCGGGTGGCTCGTCTGGCTGCCGGATCGATGCGGGACGCTCTGTCGCTGATGGATCAGTTGCTTTCGCTGGGGGCTGAGCGTTTGACGCTCGAGGTGGTGGAGGAGGTTCTGCCGTCACCGCTGGATGAGTCTCTGGCGGAGGTGATCGACCGGGTGGCAGACTGCGACCCGGCGGGTGCTCTGATGGGCGTGGAACACTGTCTGGCTACGGGGCGGACTGTCGAGCGGTTCTGTGAGGCCTTGATCGAGTACCTGCGGACCTTGATGCTGATTAGGGTCTGTGGTGCGGACACGGATTTGATAGATGTTTCCGGTGGGATTCACGAGCGTCTGGTAGGTCAGGCCCAACGTTTCGATGCCCCAACCTACGTTTACATGATTGGGCTGGTGGAGGAGATTCGCCAAGCCGCCAAGTGGAGCAGCGCCTCCAGACCGCTGGTTGACGCCGCTGTTGTGCGATTGGCGTTGGCCACCAACTTCTCGTCGTTGGAGTCGGTCATTGCCCGGCTGGAGGGGCAGGAAGTGGACGTTTCTCCCGGTTCCGCCGCGGGGCCTATCCCATCAGCCCAACCGCCGAGCCCGCAACCCGCAGTGGCGGCGTCGGCTCAAAGTGCCCCACCGCCCAGCCGAGTGCCCACGCCCGCCAACCAGCCGGCCCCGTCCGCACCGACCCCCACTCGGGCAGGGGCAACCAGACGGGCCAGTTCCGAAGACAAGCGTAAGGTCATGTCCAACCCGGCGGTCCGCCGCACCATGGAGTTATTCGATGGATGCAACGTTGTGGATGTTCGGCGAAGCGCGAGCGGCGAGACAACCACACGGACTGAAGATGACGCGGAAGTGCCCAACGATCAGACGTAGGGTGGGTGGAACC
>JAGLWJ010000082.1 GCA_023133475.1 Phycisphaerae bacterium
ACTTTGGCACCGTCAAGTTTGGCGGCAGCCAGGGTGACCGCCTCTCGATCCGCTTTGGGTTTGTCCTTGATTTTGTCGTTCATGGTTCTTCCTGTGAAATGATGATGTCGGATTCCTTCACCCATAGAACTTGGCGCGCGCTCATAACGCTGCGTAGTCTTAACGATCACTGGTTTACACCGCTCAGAACAGCCTCGCCGTCAGCCGCTTGTGGGATGCCCAGCGTGTCATGTGCCCAGGCTGCCGGGACCCGCACCCCCAGATGATTGACTGCCGAATCCAACACCGCGCTAAGCTCTTTGAGGTTCTGCGGCCTGGAGGGCTTGCGCGTGAAATACGGCACCGGCACGTCAGGCCCGAATTTGAACCGGACCAGTGGGGCAAGGATGTTCCTCCGGATCGTGCGCCCTTCCTTGCGAATGTCGTCAGCCCGGAGGTCCTTGCGAACCTGCTCGTGCACCATGGTGGCTGACAGCACCCCGCTGACACCAGCCACATCGGTGGTCAAGGTTTGCCCCAACCATGCCTTGCTGATCTCACGGTTCAGGAAATCGATCAGCTTTTCGTATGGCGGCCCCTGGGTCCCGCGATTGGCTTCGACGATCTGCAAATCCACCGCCCGGCTGAAGATACCCGCCGCGTTGCTGCCCAGGGATTCGAGCATGTTGAGCAGTTCGTTTTTCTCCTCGGCACTGGCGGACGGCTCATAACGGGCTATGCGCACCGGCATCCCGAATATCTCGCTGAAGATCATCCAGTCCTTCAGTGCCAGGTTCTTGGCCAGATACGCCATGGCTGTGACTCGCAGCAGCCCGCCGCGTGACGGATGCCCGGAGACATTGTGCGGCGTATGCACCACGAACTTGTTCGGTGTCAGTTCGATGCCGTCGGTGGGCTCCTCCGCGGTTAGGATGCGCAGGCGATCCAAATCGCCGAAGACGATTCGAGCAAAGTCGATCGGCACGATCTCCACGATGCGAAACTCCCCGCCGATTGGCTCCCACACCAGCTCGGCAATAGCCAGGTTGCGCCCCAAAGCCAGGGACAGGTGTTGCAGCGCCTCATCGAACGTTTCCAGTTGGCTGAGCACTTCCCGGCAGAAGTCCGCTGCCTCGTCTGCCGGCGCCCGATCCACGCCTTCGAGCACTCGGGCGGCGCTGGTCACTTGCCAGTCCAGCCCGGTCAGCGCCAGCCGGCGGGTGTTAGCCCCCGCGTACAGATGGGCGTCTTTCTCTTCCATCTCCTCGAAGAGTTGCATACAGGCTGACAGTGCCCCGGCATCGGCGTCGCGCAGAATTGCCGCCAGCCGTGACGGTGTCAAGCCGGCTGACGGGTAGTCGCGGAAGGTGTCCTCGATGCGCGGCTGGATTACCCGTCCCAGCCGTGGGCGTCGGGCTGGGGTGCGCAAATGGTTGACGATACGTTGTGTCCATTTCATGGCATCAATCCTTTTGTAGGGCGGGTTTTACCCGCCTGTTCAACTACTACCTGTCACCTGGGGGGTGGCCCAGGGCTTTAGCCTTGGGGGACACGAATCG
>JAGLWJ010000083.1 GCA_023133475.1 Phycisphaerae bacterium
GGGGACACGAATCGCATCAGGCATTCGCGTCCCCCACCGCTAAAGCGATGGGCCACCCGCTGTATGGCTGATAGCTGATAGCTGATAGCTGACAGCTCCATTTCACCACGTCCCCTTTCGTGCGAAGCGTGCCGGAGGCGTGGTCATGATCTCCGCCGGCCCTAGCCGGCTGCCGGCGGCCCGCAAAGCCAGCGCCGCTGCCCAGAACCTGTCCGCGTGGCTCCCTTCGCTGCGCGAAGCCACATAACGCTCCTGACCCATCGATGACACCGTCCGTTCGACGCAGTGCCAATCGTTGCGAATAGCCTCGTCCACTGGAATCCGGATGGCTCCCGCCTCGACCGCCAGCCGCAACCTGCCGGCTAACTCTTGCTTGAGCAGCGTTGTGAAGGTGCACGCCTCCACCCGATGGGCTCCGAAATCCTCCACCGCCGCCTCGGCGAGTTGCATGCCCAGCCCCCCTGAATCGATGCAACAACGCCGCACAGCCGCCAACTCCAGCACCTCGCTGATCCGAGCGTACTGCTCGCGGAATGTGACGTTTTGCATTTCGAGGCACCCGCGGGTGATATGCCGGTCTCCCTCGACCGCCACGATCCAGACCACGGTCAGGTCGCGTCGCCGCCCGATATCGATCCCCACCGCCAGATCGCCCCGATACTCGCGCAAGTCAGCCAGGTCCGGCTCGGTGGTCAGCGTGGGGTCCTCGCAGCCGGCGATCATTTCATAGGTGAGAAAGGCTGTTGCCTCGTCCAGGAACTCGCACAGAAACTCCTGGCGGAACAGTTGATCGTCCCCCATGGACTGGCGGACCTGTTCGTAATTGACGTTCAGGCCTTGGGCGATGGCCTCGGGCAGTGTCACGATCGATTGGCTGAACTGTTTGTTGTCACGTAGACGCGCAAAGACGTTCTTGATGCCTTTGGGCGTGGAACAGACGTCGAGTTCGCCTTGGCCTCGGAGCAAGGTGGGGAACATTGCCGCCCAGATGTCGCGGTCCTCGGCGTGCATGGCGAACTCGTCGAGGAGCACGTCGCCGGTGAACCCGCGGGCGGTCATGGGGTTGGCGGGTAGGCCGATAATTCGCACGTTGTTGGGCAGTATGATCTCCAGCCGTTTGAAGCGGGTGCCTTCGAAGAAGTGGTCTTGGATATAGTCTGCGGCGATTTTGAGGGCTTGGCAATGTTGCCGAGCCTTTTGCATCAGTTCGTAGCTCTGGCGCTCGCCTGCCGAGAGAAATATCTGGTTCCGTCGGCGTTGGAGGCCGCGAACGATTCGCCGCAGAGATTTCGTGAAGCTTTTCCCGCTCTGCCGCGACCAGCAGCACCACCGCAACCGTGCGGAGGATTCGACGTCCTCGCGTTGGTACGGCAGCAGAGGCACCAGCGGTGTCGGCGTAGCCGGTTCCTTCGCCTCTGGAGTTGTCGATCCTGGTTTCAAACCGCCCAAGCCCTCCAGCGTCCGCGAACGCTTTTTTGCCGCGGGTGGGATGACCCATTGAGACCTCTCGGTCAGGGGCTCACTTATGGGTCTGCCCGCACCACTACTGTTCCATCAGATAGAGCTTGGCGCGTGATCGTTGTGTGGCGGACGTGAGGCCAAAAACTGGTAGGGCAGGTTGAAAACCTGCCGCAATTCGTGTCCCCCACAATCAGTACCGCGACCGTAAGGGAGCGACCAATCCAAAAACATGTCCACGACCGGCTATCGAGCCGGCCGTGGACATTTTGGTTTCAATACACCCGTTCGCCTATTGGCGGAGCAAAGCGGTCGCTCACACTACTCGATCAACTCGACCGGGCGGCATCCGCCCAGGTGCTGGAAGATGGCGTTCAACGTCACGCTCATCTCCTCGACGGTCTCGTCAGAGGCGGCGAGGTGCTCCCCACCGCCGAGGTCGGCGATGTACTGCATCAGGTTCGCGTCACAATACGATCCCACACTCACGGTGAATATCTGGATGCCTTCCTCGACAGCCAAGGCGGCTTCGTCTTTGGCATATTGCTTTCCGCCGGAGTAATAGCCGCCACTGCACGTTTCACACGCGACGTTGGCATATCCGTCGGTGATCAGGATCATCACCTTGCGAGCCGCCGAACGCCCTCGATCACTGCCGAGTTCTTCGCGGGCCCGCAAGACGCCGGCACCCATGTTGGTCCAAATATCCACGTGACCTGCCTGCCTGGCATTGAGGGTTTCAACCACCTCGTCTTGATCCGCCGGTTTGTTGTTGCTGGCTTCGTGCAGATCAACTTCGTGGCGCCCGGTGGTGTCGTAGACCTCCAGCGATAGCTGATCTTCGCTCTCGAGGTCATAAATGGTCTGCACCAGGTGCCCAACCGCGTCCTTGACCGCCTGCATGGGCTGTATAGGCGTGTCAGCCAGATCAGGCGTCTGCGAATGCCGCGGCTTCCTCTCCAGCAGGTAGTTGATGAAGCTCTTGAGCCCGAACCGGTAGCGGAAGTCGTGGTTGGCATAGTACATCTGCGTGCTGCTACTCCTCACGTAGTTCTTGATGTAATCGCGCCAGGAACCCGGGCTATCCTCATCATCTGCCTCGAAGGGGTAGTCCACCAACCAGGTGATTTCGCTCGATCCGACAATGGTGTTGCCGTTGCCGTTGTTGCGATGCCCCGGTGGAATAGTCGCCCATAAGCCGATCGGGTTCCCGTCATCGTCTTCCATACCGCTGTCCCAGCGTGCCAGCCCCAAGGCGACAGCCACGCGATTGGACCAGTAGGTCGAGCTGGAGTCGTTCTCGTCGCTCAGCAGGGCGTCGATCTCCCCCGGGCAATACCCGACGTTCTGATACCAGACGCCCAGGTCGTCCCAACTCGTTTCGTGGATGGTGAACTCGTCGGGTGCCTTGCCCGCGGGGGGGACCCATTTTGCATAGCGAGGAAAGTACATCAGCCCGGGATCGTCCGCGGGCTCGTAGTCGCAAGTGATCGTGTTGCCCCAGTAATACATCCAGCCCCAGGTTGGCCCAAACTGGCCGCCCTGCGGGTCCGCCCCCGGATCGGGATTGCCACCCTGGTTGCCGGGATGCCCCGGCCCGGTGCCCGGGGCGTCGTTGGGATGGTTCGGGTTTCCCGGCGGCGGCGGATCGATGCCGTTGCCCACCCCGTTATTGCCCTTGGGGATTGGCAGAGCCATCCACACGTCGAACATGTTGATGTTGGTCCTCTTGTAATGGCGGAACTCGCTGTCGTCGTTGTGCGATCCGGACAGGTCGGCAACGATGGCGATGTCACGCGGTATCAGCATGGCAACAGCCGTTGCGGATATGTGCGTACTGGATCTGTTGAAGATGCCTGCGAAGTAGAGCGGCACCTCGTAGTGCACGGTGACCCGCACGGCGTTGGGGATTCCGTCGGTCTTGTAGATATATCCGTTGCTGTTGGTATCGAGCACCGCGCGGTAAAAGACGACGTCGCTGCCATCCTCAGCCAGCAACATATCCTGGCTCAGGACATTGTTTGCCGCAACGTACTCCTTGGCTTTGTTTCGAGCTACGGTTTCGTCGAAATCCGCCAACATCGCCGCCGCAGCCATCGCCGCCGCATCGGATGTGCGTTGGAGTTGCCCCCTGGCATTGTACATCACACTGACGTCGATGCTCAGAGCAGCGAACCCGATAAGCATGGTGCTCATCACCGCGACGGTAATCGCCACTGTCGCACGCCGTCTGGAACCTCTGTTGGATTGAAATATCCGGCGCCACATTGCTTTCACCTCCTGGCTGAGAAGGAGTTCGTGTTCCCTTAGCTCAGCTAACCCATCCGTGTTCCACCGGTCAGCCGCCCCCTCCATGCCTTTGGGCTGACCACCAAAATTGAATCCACGAACCCGCCCGCCGAGACCATTGGGCAGATTCTCCCGCAAACCCTACGATTCAACCGGCACAATGTGCAAATGGTATGAGGACGTTAAGCGATTTTTTTCTTCTCGGAAAAGTAGGGCGGGTTCCACCCGCCTTCTACGCCGTATGGCAATCGCATCTATGACTGCGGAGCACGCAGAGAATGGAGAAAATTGAAAATTAAAAATGGAAAATGGGGGATGGGAAGCGTCGTCGTTGGGTACACTCCCTTCTTCTCTGCGCTCTCTGCGTCTCTGCGTTCATGAAAAATGTGGGTCAGCGACGACAAGTCCGTAGCGTTTAGCGGCGACCCGAAGGGGAGCGTGGAGTGTGGAGCGTGGAGCGTGGAGCGTGAAAAACTGAGAAAACGGCGTAATCACCATTGTAGGGCGGGTTTCATCCGCCGTTGTGGCATCGCGCGGCGGGTGGAACCCGTCCTACGTGTGGAAGGCGGGTGGAACCCGCCCTACTGCCCCTTGACGCCTCGTGGAAAAAGCTGCATATTTCTTGACCGGATTTTGGGACGCGGAACGTCCCCTAAATTCCACCAGCTTGATAAGCTGTGGTGTGCTGGGAAGTTGGTACGCGGAGCGTGTGATGTCGGATGTGATGATCAAGGCAGTGCGGTTGAGCAAGCACTATGGCCCGCTGGCGGCGGTGGAGGAAGTGTCGTTCGAGATTTCCCGCGGGCAGGTGGTGGCTTTTTTAGGCCCCAATGCCGCCGGAAAATCCACTACCATGCGGATACTCACCGGGTTCATCGCCCCCACCCATGGGCGGGCGGAGATCGCCGGGATCGACGTAGCCACCCACCGCATCCGGGCGGCGGCGAAGATCGGCTATCTGCCGGAGAACGGGCCGCTCTACGGCGATATGACCCCCCTGGCATTGCTGAAGTTCTTCGGCAGTGCCCGAGGGCTGGACGACGATCGGTTGGCCCGGAGGATCGAACAGGTTATCGGGCAATGCGCCCTGGCGAGTGTGGTCGAGAAGCCGATCCTGAAGCTCTCCAAGGGCTATCGTCAGCGGGTGGGGATGGCCCAGGTCCTGCTGCACGAACCCGAGGTGCTGATCCTCGACGAGCCCACCGCGGGGTTGGACCCTAACCAGATCCGCGAGGTGCGTGGGCTGATCCGCGAGTTGGGCAAATCCAACACTGTCTTTATTTCAACGCACATTCTCCAGGAGGTCGAAGCCGTCGCCGACCGTGTGATCTTCATCCACGAAGGGCGTATTGTCTTCGACGGCACCATCGACGAGTTCCGCTCTCCAGGCTCTTCGCTTGATGAGCGGTTCCGTGAAATGACGGCGGCTTAACCCGGATATGGCTGCAACCAAAATCAGTACCGCGATCAGTACCGCTGATCAGCGGTACTGATCAGAAGATACGTAAGCCAAAAAGGACCAGAAATATGCCGACACACGCACGAGTGGTTTGGGCGGTTTTCAAACGGAACTTCGCCAGCTACTTCATCAATCCGACCGGTTACGTGTTCATCACGGTGTTCATTCTGCTGGGGGCGATGGCTGCTTTCTGGCAGCGGGCCTTCTTTATGAACAACCTGGCCAACCTTGACCAGTTGAACGCCTTTTTCCCATATCTGCTGTTGTTTTTCATCCCGGCTTTGACCATGAACGTCTGGGCGGAGGAACGCCGGCAGGGCACCGATGAGCTTCTGTTCACCCTCCCCGGCTGCGATGGGGACATCGTGCTGGGCAAGTATTTCGCCGCGCTGGGGATTTACACGGTGGCGATCCTGTTCTCACTAAGCCACCTGTTTATTCTGTCCTGGCTGGGCGACCCGGACGTGGGGTTGATGATCGCCACGTACTTGGGTTATTGGCTGACTGGTGCCGCTTTGTTGGCGGTGGGGATGGTGGCTTCGTTGCTGACCGCCAATGTGACGGTGGCATTTATCCTCGGGGCGGTGTTCTGTGGCGCGTTTGTGTTTGTGAACAACGTGGAGTTGCTGTTCGGCGAGCGTTCGTCGGAGTGGGTGGCCAAGCTGGGGATCGTGCCGCATTTCAACGCCTTTGGCCACGGGGTGATTCCGCTGGATAGCCTGTTGTATTTTGTGGTGGTGGCGGTGGTGATGCTGTATGTCAATGTGGTGCTGCTGGAACGGCGGCATTACGCCGGTGGTGAAGGTTCCGTAGCCCATACCGGGCATTGGATGGTGCGGGCCTTTTCGCTGGCGGTCATCGCCGTGGCTTTGTGCACCTTCGTGGGGCGCGCCGGTCTTGATGTCGACGCGACAGCCGAGAGAATCCATTCGCTTCAACCGCAAACGCTGGAACTGATCGAGCAAATCCCCGAAGATCGCCCCGTGTTCATCCAGGCGTTCTTCAGCAAGGACGTGCCGCAACTTCTGGTCCAGACCCGCAAGGACCTGGAGAACCTGCTGCACAAGCTGGACACCGTGGGCGGCAGTCGCATCAGGCTGGCAATCCACGATACCGAACCGTTTACCGAAACCGCCACCCAGGCGGCGGAGAACTACAACATCACCCCCCAGAAGGTGGGAGCAATCAAAGCCAGCCGGCACTCCGCCGAGGAAGTGTTCCTCGGTCTGGTGTTCACCTCGGGGCCGGAGGAGTTCGTGATCCCGTTCTTCCATCCAGGGCTGCCGGTGGAGTACGAGTTGGCCCGCTCGGTCAGGGTGGTCAGCCAGAAGCAGCGCAAAAAGCTCGGCATCGTCGCCACCGACGCCAAGGTGTTCGGCGGATTCGACTTCAACAACATGACCAATACACCCGACTGGTCCATCGTCACGGAACTGCGCAAGCAATACAACGTCGAGCAGGTGCAACCGACCGGGCCATACCCGGATAACCTCGATGCCTTATTGGTGGTGATGCCCTCGTCGATGATTCAGGAGGAGTTGGACGAGTTGCAAAAGGCCGTTCTCGGCGGGATGCCCACCCTGTTGCTCGATGACCCGTTCCCCGCCTTTAGCGGCGGGGCGCTTTCCCCGCAAATGCCCAAGGACGCCAACCGCAATCCTTTCACATCACAAGGCCAACCCCCGCCCAAACCCAAAGGCAACTTTGACGGGTTGTTGGCATCGATCGGGCTGCGCTGGGACCGTTCGAGCATTGTCTGGTCGGGTCATAATCCGCACCCTGCCTTCGCCGGCGTGGACCCCGAGATCGTGTTTGTCTGCGAAGGCCCGGACAACAAGACCCCCTTCAGCGCCGAGTCAGCCATCTCTTCGGGCTTGCAGGAAGTGGTAATGTTGTTCCCCGGCTTCGTTCGCGGCGACCAGGCGGTTGAGGGTGCGTTGCTCACTCGGGCACCGCTGCTCAAAACCGGATACACTTCCGGGGATACTGGTTGGGATTCCTTGTTCAACCGCAGCTTCTTCGGAATCATGCCCAATCCGAATGTCCGTCGATACCAGACCCCGGACGCTTACACGCTGGCCATGCACGTCACCGGCACGTTGACGCCCGAGCTTGGCGAAGATGATGCCGCGAAGGCGAAGTCCCCGCGTCACATCAACGTCATCGTAATCGGCGACGTGGATATTATTTCCGAAGCTTTCTTTAACCTGCGTCGTCAGGGTGCCGCCGGCCTTAACTTCGACAATGTGACCTTTGCGTTGAACTGCATCGACGTGTTGGCTGGTGACGAGTCTTTCGTGGAGTTGCGTAAGCACCGTCCGCAGCACCGCACGCTGACCCGTGTGGAAGCCCGCACCAAGGAATTCGCCGAAAAAAGCCGCAACGAAACCGAAGCGGCGGAAACCAAAGCAGCCGGGCAGTTGGCGGAGGCCCAAAAACGACTCGACAAAAAAGTCGACGAAGTGCACCGGCGGCAGGACCTGGACGAGCGGGCCAAGAAAATCATGGTCGGCAACCTGCGAAACGTGGAGGAGCGCCGCCTGGAGGTGGTCAAAGCCAACATCGAGCAGGGGAAAGAACTGAGCATCGACAAAGCCCGCACCGAGATGGAGATGAATATCGCCCGCATCCAGCGTGGCATCAAATGGTGGGCGGCGGCGCTTCCGCCGATACCGGCTTTGCTTCTGGCGGTCATTATGTTTGCCTACCGGTACAACCGAGAGAAAATCGGCGTCTCCGAACGGCGCCGCGTGGGAGCCAACTGATGAAAGAGATCGGCAAAACCGCAATCTTCGTTGTCTTGGCGGTGGTTTTGGGTGGGGCGGCTTATTTCACCAAGCCAGGCCGGCCAACACTGGAACGCTTCAGCGATCAGGGCGAACCGTTTTATCCCGAATTTACCGACCCGCTCAAAGCCGCGTCGCTGGAAGTCATCGAGTTTGACGGGGAATCGGGAATCGCCAAGCCGTTCAAGGTCGAGGTCAAAGAGGGCATATGGTCGATCCCCTCGCACCACGACTATCCGGCGGATGGGAAGGACCGGCTGGCCAAAACCGCCGGTGGCGTCATCGATTTGCGCAAGGACGTTATCCGTTCGGACCGCCCGCAAGACCACGAGGTTTTTGGCGTGATCGACCCACTCGACGATACGACCCCCACCTTGAAGGGGCGCGGCAACCGTGTGACCCTGCGGGACGAGACCGGTTCGACATTGGCGGACTTCATCATTGGAAACGAAGTGGAGGGCAAGCCCGGTTTCCGCTATGTGCGCATCCCGGATAAGAATCGCACATACGAGGTCAAAACAGATGCCGACATCTCCACCCGCTTCGCCGACTGGATAGAAACGAATCTGCTGGAACTGACCACCGCCGACATCAAGTCTGTCCGGATAAACAATTACTCGGTGGATGAGTCCTCCGGAACGTTGGACGTAGTGGACAACTTTCGCCTGGAAAAGGAAGCGGGCAACAAGTGGGCCATGCCCGGGCTGCCAGCCGGCAAGAAACTCGAAGAAAGCAAGGTCAATCAGATGGCGTCAGCCTTGTCGGGCATCACCATCACCGGCGTGCGGAAGAAGCCCGATTGGCTTTCGCACAACCTGGCTCAGAAAGAAGGGTTGAAGATCAACCCGTTCGGGCGGATCGAGTTGCAATCCAAGGGTTTCTTTGTCTCGCGTGATGGCCGATTGCTGTCCAACGAGGGCGAGGTGACGGTGGGGACCGAGCTGGGTGTGCGTTATACTCTGCGTTTCGGGGAGGTCATCTTCGGCGATGGGCTGGATGTCACCGCCGGGGCTGAGGAGGAACCCGCATCCGCGGATAAGCCGGCGGATGAAGAGAAAAAGCCTCAAAGCGAAGCGGAGAACCGCTACCTCTTCGTAACTGCCGACTTTGACAAGTCGCTTCTACCGCCCAAGCCGACCCCGCCGGAGGATTACCAGCCAACCGGCGGCACCGAGGAGATGTCAACCGAGCCGGAGGATGAGCAGCAAGCCAAGGCAAAATCCAAAGCCAAGGAGTACGAACGGAAGCTCAAAGAGTGGGATGACAAAGCTGCGGAAGGTCGCAAGCTCGCCGACGAACTCAACGACCGTTTTGCGTCGTGGTATTACGTCATCTCTGCCGCCGATTTCAAGAATATCCGTCTCGATCGGGAGAAGCTAATCAAGCAGGTAGCCGAATCCGACGCAGATTGAGCACTGTAGGGTGGGTGGAACCTCGCGGAGCGAGGTGGAACCCACCAACCGAGTTCCAAGTTCCGAGTCGGTGCGGTGGGTTGCGCTTCGCTCCGCGAAGCTCCACCCACCCTACAGACTTGCGTCTCTGCGTTCGTGAAATATCCGGGTTAGACCTTGCGATACTCCGTCCGCGCTGCCAACGTTCCGTCGGGTAGTTCTTCCAGGCGGTAGTCGCCGAAGATGTTCGGCGCCTGTTGCTGGAGAATGCGGCAAATCTTCGATGCCACCTTGCGAATCTCGGTTTCGGCGTGCTCGTTGGCACGCAACTCGATGAAGTGCCGTAGGGCGCGACTGTTGGCGGTGATGAATATCTTCGTTTCCGTGGCGTTGGGCAGCACGGAGCGGGCAGCCTGGCGGGCCATCTTGCGACGCAGGGTCTTGTCCTCGACGTGCTCGAAAGTGTGCTCCAGCCCATCCACCAACTTCACATAAGCCTGCTGAGCATACTCGACGGCGGATTGCCAGATTTCGTGCAATTCGTCATGGTCGGCAATGCAGTCCGGCTCGACGAAGTCCGCCACCGACTCGTCCACGTAACGTTGCGACAACTGCGAATACCCGAAACCCGCCCGATGGCGGACCAGCTCATGGGTGAACGAACGCGACACGCCGGTGATGATAAAGTTCCAGGTGGCATGTTCAAACACGCTGCCATGGCCAACAGCCAACAGACGCTCGGTATAGGCGGCATTGCCGCCAGGGCGCGGTTTGGCAAAGCTCATATAGCATATCCGCCCGGCGAGTTCGCAGAGCTTCTCACCAGCCACCGAGGTGTCGGTGGTCCAGGTGGATACGTCATGGTCAGCCAAAAAGCGTTCGATCTCGGACTCGTCGGTAGCCTGTCGCCCTACCAGGTAGACGGCTGGTTTGCGTATGATTTTCATGTCGATTCCTTTCAGCGGTGGTTATGGGATAACCCCGTCGCTTGCGTTTTTTTTGGGGGGGGTGCCCCCCCCAATCAGTACCGCGACCGTGGGGTGTGACCATTTTGTGTGGCATAAGGCTGACAGGTCCCATGGCATCCAACGCTGTGAACCTGATGACCCGTGTTCATGAACACGATGACGCATTCTCAGCCCCCAGAGGGGGCATCGGAATATAGCCCAGGGTGAAGCGAAGCGAACCCTGGG